>CADBNO010000039.1 GCA_902796105.1 uncultured Lachnospiraceae bacterium
CCGTCGATCACGGTGGCGGTAGCGCCGCCCTGGGCGCAGTTATACGTGTGCGCGCCGGTCAGCCCGCCGAAAACACCGGCAATGGCGTCGGAGTCAGAGCCGGAAAACGCCATGATGCTGTCCCCGAAAAACACCACATCCCAATCGGAAAGATCCGGATATTCTGCGGTGCGGTCGTCCCGGGAAGCTCTGGCTGTCTGGACCAGGTTATCAAAGGTTTCCAACCGGGAAGCATAGTTTTCGGACGTCAGTCTGTAACCATGACTGTCATCTGTGTACATGGACAGCGTATGGGAGATGTCTTCGTTTACGCCGAAATCACTTTCGTAGTTGGCGGGATTGGCCACAAGCCATTCCTCAGAGCCGTAAAAGTAGACGGAGAGATGGTCCTGCAGCCATTCGTTGTCTTCGTAGCAGGGAAGCAAAGTGTTGACAAAATCACTGTAAGATGACATGACTGTCATGAATTGGTCATCTTTTAAGGCGCGCCAATAGGTTAAGGAAGGATAAGCGATGATCACCTCATAACGGCAGTCAGCATTGGAGGATATCAGTTCAAGCAGGGCATCCGCGCTGATGATGTCGGGACGGATGCCGAGATAAATGACGTCGACATCGCGACCGGCCTGTTCTATTTGAGAGAAATATTCTTTCATTGTTTCGAGATCCGGGATACAATAGGAAGCGTTCACCGGGTAGATGGCCCGGTAATAGGCAAAGTCCTCTTCGGCAAAATAGTCTATGGGATAGTTGGAAAGAAATACTGCGGTGTAATCCTCTGCGGCAATGCGTGCATAGTCCGCTCTCAGAGGTGCCAGTTTTTGATATTCGCGGTAACGGTAAAAACTGAAAACTGCCGCTGATGTCAGAATCAAAAGGAAAATGACACTAATGATTTTTTTCATGGTAAAACAACTCCGATCATACGGTTTTAAATGTCTGCTTCGCAGCCGCTTGTTTTTCTGTGGCCGGTTTTATCTTATTGTAGACTCGAAAGCCCGCTGCGTTGCAGCTTTGTTGATTTGCTTCGCAAATCAGCTTTCTCGTTAAAGCATGCCCGAAAAACAAATGTCTGCTTCGCAGCCGCTTGTTTTTCTGTGGCATGCTTTCATTGTATCATAGACATGGGAAAATGTAAAACAGGACCTGTGCAGCAGAAATTGTTTTTAACTTGACAAACAGATGGAATTATTTTAATATAAAATTACTTTGAGGAGATATTTTCTTTTCGGGTAAAGTGATTAAGTGAAGAAGCAGTCGATCAGGGGCATCTCGCCCGTTTTTTCCAGAAATAGCAGGAATGGCAGGGAAAACAGAATCAGGTAATATCAGTAAAGCAGTTTGGACAGCAGGGGCCGGGGAAAGAGTCTTTGTGCATACGGAATGTGCAATGTATACAGATGCAAGCCGACAGCGGGGAAGGCACTTGACGGGACTTGATGCGGGAAAAGGAGGAAATAAATGGGAGATATCAGTATCGTTGCCAGAAGAAGGCGGGACGGCAATGGCGTTCAGTATGGGCGATGCGGCAACGGAGGATCTTACTCCGTGGTAGGGAGCCGGCTGCTCGCGTGGTATAAGGATCCGGAGAAAGTGGAGTATTTGTTTGGACTGGGACAGTTAAAACGATTGGGGAAACCGTATAGCGAGTGCGGCGGTATGCCGGGGATCCTGACACATCAAAGGATTTGTGAACCACACTGGCTGGGGGGATCGGAGCGAGAGATCTTTGACCGGATAAGTTTTGCGGCGTATGGTTATTTTTATGACACGGATGACAGGTGGTACTATGTTATTCCCGGACCGTTTCGCATCAAGATCCCGTTGGAATATATTGCCCGGCATGTGAATGTGTACGACGAAGAAGATGATGCGGTATGCGATATCAGAAAGCAGGTGGCGGTATATATTTTGCAGGACTGTTATGAGCGGGATCCCGGGCTGAAGGAGCTTGTTGTGAGAGCTTACGGGCAGGACATCACGACAATGCGCAAGGCTGTGCTGGCGGATGCGGATGATCCGCTGTACCATTTGTGGGAGAATTACAGGGAGATCTATGCCTATTTTGATGATTGGGTTGTGGTACATGCCACGGATGATATGCGGGAGATCAATGGAATGATCGTGCGAAAACGGCAGGAAGGCGGGAGGCCGGAGACAAATTGCTGGGTGGATGAAAACTATTGCGAAAAGATTAAAAATGCCTAAAAGAAGAGGAGAGGAATTGGTTAAAAGAGAGAAAATGTAAGAAATGTATTAAAGGACTTGATTAAAAAAAGCAAAAACTATATTTTTAGAAGGGATGAGGTGATCAGATTATCTCAAAAAAGTAAAATACGGCAGTGGAGGAAAAGGGGCTGTGACTATTTCGGCAGGTGCATCAAAGGCTTATATCAATACCGGGGCAACCATACCCATCGACGATGTGTCCGGGGGCGATGCGGAGAGTTTTACCTTTATTATGGATGATAATGCCGAGGGTGGTGTGGTTTCCACAGGGGAATATCATTTTGCCGACAGCACTTTGCTGTTGGCGGGTGAAACCGTGAACGGATCTATTACGCAGTATACTGTAAAAGATGACCAAACGGTTAAAATCGATGGCAGAGAGGTTAATTCTTATACGGCGGGCAAGAGACATGCAACGGCTAATGACATCCCCGTAATCCCGGGGCAGGGGGATGGTACATTAACTGTATTTACACCGGCTGATAAGGGTATGATGACGGTTTATTTCCGTTCAACAGCATTTTTGAGGGTTTGGGACTTTAATGCAGACGGAAGTCGAAACGGATATGCTGATTCTGATGCAGGTATTACGCATTATTCCTTTTCTGTGGCACCGGGACATTCCTATGTTATGTCCACAACCGGTAAAACAAATAATATGTTCTATGCAGGCTATAAATATCTTGTGAATGAAAAAATCACGAATCCGATCACAGTTACCAATGTAGATGCCACCCTTTCTGATTCTCTGGTGATCAGTGCTGTGGATGCGGATCTTGGCGGTGACGAGATTGTGATCACTACGAATACTGAATCGTTAGAGCTTATGAAGGGGCATACCTATAAGCTTTCAACCAACGACGGTGCGGTTAAGGTTCTTTGTGGCGAAAGTGAGATGTTTACAGTAACGGGTGAAAATGTTGTCATCTCGCTGTATGGAGTTGCTGATGAGTTGCTTACCGGCAAGATCACAGGTACCGACCCGGCGACTGTTACCGGACTCAAATTTACCAATATGATGAGCGGCGTTGAATATACGGCTGAAATATCAGGCGATTCTTATACTTGTTCTATGAAGCCGGGTGAGTATAATACCAGCGTCGAAACTACCAATGGCGGTGTGACTTATGACAGAGTTTCGGTTCGGACAGGTGCTGAAAATGTAAACGAGGTGTATGTAGAAGCTGCGGGGATAAAAGCAATGTCTGCGGTTCCTTTCAAGAGCGAGATCAATGTCCCCGGTGATTATGATTCATTGAATGCAGCATCTGATGCGATCCTCGCAATGGAAGACAGACCGGAAGGTGAAGCAGGAAGAGTGACCATTAACCTTACTGATGATCTGTTCGAACAGGTTGTGATGGCGGCTCCTTATGTTACGCTGAAGGGGAATGAACATAGTATTTCCTGGTATTATGGTGTAGGCACATTATATTACTCTGTCGATCCGGCTACAGGTCTTTACAGCGAGAGACTCGCAAGGGACAGGTACTCTTCTGCGGAAGGTAATGGCAGTCTTTGGGGCGGTGTATTTATTGTAAGAGGAAACAACTTCCTGGCAGAGGATACTACTTTTAAGAATACTTATAATTATGAGCTGACAGAAGCGGAAAAGACGGATATTGCAGGCTCCATATTATCAGTAGACAGGTTGGCTGAAGGTGTTGATGTTTCCGCGTATAGTTTTAAGGAAAGATCAAATGCTTTCTACATTGAGGCAGATAACATTGAATGTTATCATTGTAAGATCCTTTCTTCTCAAGATACTTTGGGAAGAAATGGCAGTGCAAATAACAATTATCATGCATATTTCAGAAAGTGTGTGATCGGTGGCAACGTTGACTATATCTGCGGTGAATTCGCCGCTGTTTTTGACGAATGTGAATTGCAGTGGAAGACCTATTCCGGGGATGCAAAGAATAATGGCAAGATTGGTTACATTGCAGCGCCTAAGACAAGCCCATATGTATTCAGAAATTGTACGATAACAACCGATGGAGCAGAGGGCTCCGATGCGGTTTCCGGTTTGTACGGAAGAACATGGGGAGCAAACGCCAATGCTTCCTTTATCAATACGGAAACAAACGGATACATCAGTGAAACAGGCTGGGATCAGATGAGTGCAGGGGAATTTGATTCCGCCATATTTAATGAGTATAACAATACCAGTAGCGGCGAGGAGATGTATACAGCTGGTTGCAAGAACAAGACGGAAGAAGCAGTAAAGAATTATATTGATACGGATGAGATCAACGTTACAGAGACTGTTCTTGGAGGATGGATCCCTGTTCACTACTAAGAGTACCCTCTTTGCCAGGCAAACCGGTAAGGAGGGTATTTTTAGAAGGTATAAAGGACGAAAGCGAAAAAGAGCTGGCGGATTCGGTCCTGCAGGTGTGTATCGCGGCAAACAGGAAAACGGTAGAAGAATTGAAGGGAGAAGAGAATATGTGTCAGGCATTGAGAGAGATCATGAAACCGGAATTAGAGCAGAGCAGGAAAGAGGGAATTGAGGAAGGGATCAAGGAAGGGATCAAGGAAGGGATCAAGGAAGGGATCAAGGAAGGAATGGAGAAAGGAATTTGTGTAGCGGTCAGTATACTGCGCAGTTTGGGACAAACAGAGGAGAGTATCCGGGAAAGTATCATGGAAAACTATAAGTTGTCACAGGACGCGGTGGAGAAATACATGGAGGTATAAAGTGACAGATATTTCGGGGGAGATGCGTTGCTACCTATTATAATATGGAAGAAAAGCACTGAGCGTAGAAAATGTATACAGATGTGAAATAGCGCTATAATGGAGAATATTTCGTTTTTGCGTAAACATTATTACAAAAGTATTAAAAAAGTGCCCAAAAGAGATTCCTTTTAATTGTTCAAAAGGTAGAAAATAGGCTCAAAATGGACAAAATGTTTGATTATGTCCACAAAAAATGCTATTTTTAGAATAAGCGTAATTTTCTTCAAACTCAAAGAAGAAGGAGGATAAAAATGAAAAGGAGAATGAAGCAACGTGTGATTGCCATAATGATGTCTGTCATGATGGTGATCGGTCTTGTGCCTGTTGACCTCTTGGGCGGGGTTCTGCAGGTAAAGGCAGCGGGAGATTCATCGGGAAAAACCTATGAGCTCAATGCGAACGATGTTACAGCCACCGGCGCAAATGGCACAGATGGTTATTTCACGATTGGATCTAGTATGAAAATCGACGGTAATAATAAGACATTTACTGTTGATAATGAGTCAGTTAGCTTTACCCAACGCATTAAAACAGGTACCAAGTCTTATGTAAAAGAGAATTCTTTATCTTTTACTGTATCTGATGGAGACGTGGCCACTGTCACAGTATGTGCGGTCAGCGGGTCTAGCAACGGGGACGCTGTAGTGGGTTTGTTTAAGGATGACGATACTACGCCGTCCCAGAAGCAGCAGCTTACAACCGGAAAAACGCCTACAACTGTTTTTGAGAATGTAGAGGCAGGTACATATTACCTTGGAAGTTATGAGGATGCAGAGGTAACGAGTGTTCAATCTGTTAACTTCTACTATGTTCGTGTTGTGACAGAGAAGGTTGCTACAGGGGCAGATTATGTATTGAATGCCAATGATGTTACCGCTGTTGGCGCAAATGGCACAGAGGATTACTTCACGATTGGATCTAGCATGAAAATTGATGGTAATAATAAATCCTTTACTGTTGATGATGCTTCCATGAGTTTTTCTCAGCGTATCAAGACGGGTACGAAGACTTTTGTGAAGGATAATTCCATTTCGTTCACGATAGCCAGCGGTTATTCGGCAACTGTTACAGTATGCGCAGTCAGTGGATCTAGTAACGGAGATGCTGTAGTAGGTCTGTTTAAGGGAGATTCGACAACTCCTGAACAGAAAAACCAGCTCACAACAGGTAAAACGCCTACAACTGTTTTTGAGGATGTAGAGGAAGGTACATATTATTTGGGAAGTTATGAAGATGCTTCCGTGGCAAGCGTACAATCTGTAAACTTCTACTACGTCAGAGTTTCAACCACTCCGGCTAGTGCAGCACCAATTAAGTTTACGCCCAATATCACCGGCCTGCCGGAAGGCGCGGAAGTCAGATTGGTAAAAGGAGATAATTCCATTGCACTTTCCAATGGGACACTTGCATCGGTTAAAAAGGGTGAGTACAGCCTTAAGGTTTACACATCTTCAGCAGCTAATGCAACCGTTTCAGAGGATTATTCTGCAACGTACAACAATGCTACTTCTATCACGGTAGATGAAACGCTGAGTGGAGCAACGGTGGATATTGCAGTAGTTTCTTCTAAGAAGAATATTACCGTTTCTATTGATGAAGCGTCCAAGAAGCTTCTGGATGATAGAGAAGCAAAACTGCAGTATAATAAGAAGGGTGATACAACCACGACAGACATCACGTTTACAGATGGCGTGTTCTCGATGCCTGTTGAATTAGATACTACATACAACATCACTTGTACAAATAGTAAACTTGCTGTATCAGCAGATGCGGCAGAGTTTACTGTAGCAGCCGATACGACTGCTGTGGCAGTAGGCTTAACATCCAAAGTTATGGATGTAACAATTACGACAGAGGGTGAAAGCTTAGGTTCTGCAACGCTGAAACTTACCAGCGTAAATAACAGCAGTGAGTATGTTGATAATCTTACCAATGGATCTACCGCTAAAGATATTTGGTTTAACAATGATTATAAGGTAGAAGTAGTTGGGGACGATACGCTTGAGGCAAAATTTGCGCAGAATGGCGCATCGGCTTATAAGATTGTTGCAGCTGATACTACATTGACAATTACTCTGAGCAAAGCAGATGTTCAGCCTCATATTTATGATGTGTGGGATTTCGGCGCAGAGGAATTGAAGAGTACTGCTTTTATAACTTACAACAATATGTTAACGGAAGACGACATCAATGCTCAGTATGCCGGTGTCGCAGCAGGAACCAAGAGTATTACGATTCCTGTGGAAGGGTTTGACTTTGGTGAGGTTAAGTATAATCCCGCAGCAAAGAGTAACCACAGACTTAGAACTACCAATGCTAAC
>CADBNO010000040.1 GCA_902796105.1 uncultured Lachnospiraceae bacterium
ACAGACAGGAGCAATAGATTATGTCCGTCTTGAAGAGCAGCTTGGTGGTGACAATACTGAGGAACAAACCGAAGGTTCCGGTGAAGCAGAAGAGGATGTTTTTGCGAAACGATCCGCTGTAGAGACCGGTATGATCGACTATGCGCAGATCGAGGAGCAGCTGGAGTCTGGCGATGACGGAGAAGTTTCCTCCAGCGCGAAGGATGAGGAGGCAGAGGAGTCTTCTTCTGACGACGAGCCAGAGAAGCGTAAAGAGAAAGTCCGTTCCATGACCCGGGAGGAGAGGGAACACTTCAGTGCCTACATCCAGAGCAGATCAACAAGAGAGCAGATCGTCAAGGCGATCGATGATGTCAGCCTTGCGGCATATACCGGAAACATCATCCTCACGGGAGAGGTTGATGTGGATACGATCCCGCTGGCAAAGAAACTCATCCGTGAGGTTCAGGAAAATGACAGTAATTTCTCCGGACGTGTGGCAAAAATCTCCGGACATGGTCTGAATCAGAAGAGCATGGATGAAACTATTGGCAGTCTGCAGAATGGCGCGTTGATCGTTCAGAACGCCAGCGGCATGAATGAGCAGACGGTGCAGGAATTGGGGAAGGCGTTACAGAGAGAAAATCTGGGGATCATTGTGGTATTGCAGGATGACACGAAGAGTATGGATCAGTTCCTGGAGCAGAATGAGCAGATTCAGGAGTATTTCACCTCAAGGATCGATGTGAAAGCGCTCAGCAATGATATGCTGGTTTCCTATGGTCAGCGTTATGCGAGAGAACAGGAATTTGCGATCGATGATCTCGGAAAGCTTGCGCTGCATAACCGCATTGAGAAGAAGCAGACCATAGATCACGCGGTGACTATGACAGAGGTAAAAGAGATCGTGGATGAGGCGATACGCCATGCGAAACGTCCCGGTATCGGGCATTTTGTAGATATCCTTGTGGGGAAACGGTACGATGAGGAGGATATGATCATCATTACAGAAAAAGATTTCAAATAATTTTCTGATAAAAAAGAATTGGGGGATATGAAATGAGAGAAAAGGTGTTTATTTCGCAGGATGACCAGTTTTTGTTTGCGCAGGGAACGCATTATGACATCTACAAAAAGCTGGGTGCGCATCTTTCCTCGGAAGACGGGAAAGAGGGAGTTTTCTTTGGGGTGTGGGCACCGAATGCCAAGGCTGTTCATGTGGTTGGTACCTTTAACGGCTGGAATGAGGATGCGCATCCGATGACCAAGCTGGGAGAAGGCGGTATATGGAGTTGTTTTGTGCCGGGCATCGGAACCGGTGAAATGTATAAGTTTCTGATCACGACACAGAAGGATGAGAAACTGTATAAAGCTGATCCTTTTGCAAATTACGCGGAGCTTCGACCGGGAACGGCATCTATTATCACGGATCTGACCGGATTTAAGTGGAAAGATGAAAAATGGATGTCCGAGAGAGATCAAAAGGACATGAATAAAGAACCCATGGCAATCTATGAGTGTCACATCGGTTCTTTTATGAAGCATCCGAATGACGGAACGGAAAAAGGTTTCTATACTTACAGGGAGTTTGCCCAAAAAATCGTAGAATACCTCAAGGAAATGAAATATACCCATGTGGAACTGATGGGGATTGCCGAGCATCCTTTTGACGGTTCCTGGGGATACCAGGTGACCGGATATTATGCACCGACCTCCCGTTACGGAACCCCTGAAGATTTTATGTATCTTATCAATGAGCTGCATAAGGCAGGCGTGGGAGTGATCCTGGATTGGGTACCGGCGCATTTCGCGACGGATGCCCATGGTCTGGGCTGTTTTGACGGCGGATGCATCTTTGAGCATCCCGATCCGAGGCGTGGTGAGCATCCGGATTGGGGTACCAAGATCTTTAATTATGGTAAACTGGAAGTGAAGAATTTCCTGATCGCCAACGCGCTTTTCTGGCTGAAAGAGTTCCATGTGGACGGTATCCGCGTGGACGCGGTGGCTTCCATGCTGTATCTGGACTACGGCAAGCAGGATGGTCAGTGGTTGCCTAATGAGTTCGGCGGCAACAAGAATCTGGAGGCGATCGAGTTTTTCAAGCATTTGAATTCTGTGGTGAGGGGAACATATCCCGGATTTCTGACGATTGCGGAGGAGTCCACTGCATGGCCGAGTGTCAGTGGTAAGATCGGCACGGAGAGCCTTGGATTCTCCTTTAAGTGGAACATGGGATGGATGCATGATTTCTGTGAATATATGAAGCTGGACGGTATTTACCGCAGAGGTAACCATTATGCACTGACCTTTGCCATGTCCTATAATTCCAGCGAGAATTATATTTTACCGTTGTCCCATGATGAGGTAGTGCATCTGAAGTGCTCCATGGTAAATAAGATGCCCGGTTACCCGGTGGACAAATATGCAAATCTGCGTGCCGGATATGCATACATGTTTGGTCACTGTGGTAAGAAGTTGCTGTTCATGGGTCAGGATTTCGGACAGGAGCGCGAGTGGAGCGAGGAACGGGAACTCGACTGGTTCCTGCTGGGAGAAAAGAACAACCAGGGTATGCATGAGTGGATGAAAGAGCTGCTTAAATTGTATCGCAAAAATCCGGCGCTGTATGAGTTCGACAACAGTTGGGACGGCTTTGAATGGATGAATGCGGATGATGTGGACAGAAGTACTTATTCCTTTGTACGTAAGTCATCCAGCGGTAAGAACAGTCTGCTCTTTGTCATCAATATGACTCCGATGAAGTGGGAGAATTATCAGGTACCGGTGCCCGCAAAGAAGAAGTATAAGCTTCTTCTGAACAGCGATGATGAGCGCTTCGGCGGTTGGGGCAATGAGGTTCCCGCCGAGATTGCGGCGGAGGCAAAGGCATGTCACTTCCATGACTATTCGATCACGTTCGATATGCCGGGTTACAGTGCGGTCATCTTTTCCTTTTGATCAAGGAGGCGGCTTTCCGGATTGACCGTGAAGAAAAATTAGTTGTTAAGAAAATCAAAATTTGCACCGAAATAATAGGTGAATGCTCTAGGGCATTCACCTTTTTTCTGTGTGGTGCGCCCGGAGGCGCATGAATGCACAGTCGATGTAAGCCTGATGAGAGGAGCCGGAATATGAATATAACTATTCAAAATCAGATGAATCACAAACCCGATGCGGCAGCGGTAAGCCATGCAGAGGCAGCGAAACCGACACAGATCCGGAACAGGCAGGGGCAGGAAATGGTGCAGGTAGACCTTTCGGCGGCTGATCTGAATCCGGGACTGAATCCGGGTTTTGATCGGGAAGATTGTGAGAAAAAATCGTTTATGGACATCCAACAGCAGGCGGCTTATACGGATGTGGGCGTTCAGCAGGATTATATGACGCTGATGGCCAATACCATGTCGGCAGAGGATTTTCATAAAATGGCCGAAGAGGGGTTTGATTTTTCGGGGATGGATCCGGATGAAGCGGTCACGATCGTGGATAAGATCAAGGCAGAGCTGGTGCGCAGTGGACAACAGATTGCCGGTTATACAGATGATCTGGATAGAGAGACCCTTGCGGCGGCAGTGGGAAGTGATAGCCTGGCGAGAGCATTGACGGAGAGCTTTGAAGAGGCGGATATACCACTCTCCGATGAGAATATAGAGGCGGTCGGCAAAGCGTGGAATATGGCGCAGCTACTGGAAACGCCTGCAGACGGAACATACCGGTATATGGTGGACAACCGGCTGGAACCGGAGATATGGAACTTTTATCTGGCACAGAGCAGCGGGGCGGGATATGCAGCGCCGGGCAGTGCGGCAGCCGGGCAGGACATGTCGTATCTTGCCGACGAGAGGATCCTGGATCAGATCGACCAGGTGCTGGAGCAGGCAGGGCAGGAGGTAAATGAGGAGAGCAGAGAAAGCGCGAAATGGCTGCTTTCACAGGATCTACCGCTCACACAGGAGAGTGTTTCGAATCTTGCGAAGCTTAAAGAAGCTGTATTTCCGGTTTCCGAGGAAATATTTGCGCAGGCCGCGGCAACAGCGGTTGCTGCAGGAAAGGATCCGATCCATGCGTCCCTGACGGAAGGCAGAGAAGATAATATTTATGTCAAAGCGGCAGAAATGCTTGCGTATTATCAGTCAGAGGAGGCCAAAGTGCAGGCGGATCAGCTGTCGATGCGCAAACAGCTGGAAGAAGTGAGACTGCGAATGACGGCCGAAGTGAATGTCAAACTGCTGAAAAGTGGTTTTGCCATTGATACGGCGCCTATGGAGCAGATGATAGAAGCGCTCAGGGAAGCAGAGGAGTTTATTGCAGGACAATATTTCCCGCAGGATGAACAGGCTGTTTCCAAATATGAGAATTGGAACAAGACCAATCAGGTGATCCATGATGTGCCGCAGATGCCGGCGCAATTACTGGGAACGATACGCATCGGAATGCCATCCGCGGAACAGAGCACGATCCTGTCCGATCTGCATAAAGAAGGTCTGGCGATACGGCATACGTATGAAAAAGCCGGGGAAAGTTACGAAAGTCTCATGACGGCGCCCAGGGCAGATCTGGGAGACAGCATGCGTAAGGCGTTTCGTAATGTAGAGGCTCTGGCTAAAGAGATCGGACTGGAACCCGTGGAGGAGAATTACAGAGCAGTCCGTATCCTGGGTTATAATCATATGGAGATCACGCCGGAGAACATTGAGCGGATCAAGGAGGCGGATACGCAGCTGCAGGATCTTATCCGGAAGATGACGCCGGCAGCTACACTGCGTATGATCAGGGACGGGATCAATCCTTTGGAGCAGAGTCTTGACCAGCTGAATACCTATTTTGACAGTCTTCCCGAGGATTACCGGGATCAGTCGGAAAGCTATAGCCGCTATCTGTATGGCCTGGAGAAGAATAACCAGATCACACAGGAGGAGCGGGACAGTTATATCGGTGTTTATCGTCT
>CADBNO010000041.1 GCA_902796105.1 uncultured Lachnospiraceae bacterium
CTATCTCTTGATGTCATAGTTCATATTCATCAGGTTCTTGATGGCCTTCTCGTCGTCTGTGATGTTTGCGTCACCGTGGATCGTATGCTTGATCACGCTGCTGGCCACCGCGAAGTTAACCATATCCATAGGCTTGTAATCATGCATGATGGCGTAGATCAGACCGGATGCAAACGCATCGCCGCCGCCCACACGATCCAGAATATTGAAGGTAAACAGCTTACTCTCAAAGGTGTGATTATCATACCACATATAAGCCTTCAGGCTGTTCTCGCTGCCGCTGTGCGCATAACGCACATGTCTGGCAATGCACTTGATATTGGGATATTTGTCCACAAACGCCTTGAATATCTCGTCCTGCTGCTCGTAGGTGGGCTGAAGCGGCACGCCGTCCTTCCAGTCTCCCTTGCTGTGATCATTGTCATCCTTCCAGAGATGGTAAGGCTCGATGCCCAGAAGCACATCCACATAAGGCAGACAATCGGTACAGAAATCCCTCGCTTCCTCCCAGGTCCAGAGCTTGCTTCGAAAATTACCGTCAAAACTGACGGTAAGCCCCTTCTCCTTCGCAATACGCAGACAGTCACTAATAAGCTTTCTGCAGTTTGCACCCAAGGCCGGTGTGATACCGCTCAGGTGCAGCCAGGTAAATTCCCCCAAAAGCGCCTCCAGATCCACCTTGGTGAAATCATACTCCGTCATGGCACTGTGCTTTCTGTCATATGTCACCTTGCTGGCACGAACGCCGTAGCCGGTCTCCAGATAATAGGTGCCCAGTCTGTGTGTAGGTGTCTCCTCCTCTGTACTCAGGATCACCGGTGTGCAGTGTACATCATTACTGCGCAACATACGTACCGCACTCTTTCCGATACTGTTATTCGGCACCACTGTAAAAAATGTGCTGTCCACACCCAGATTTGCCAATGCCAGCGCAATATTGGCCTCGCTTCCGCCATAGCTTACCTCAAAACTGTTCGCCATGCGGATCTTCTCGTAATTGGGCGGCGTCAGACGAAGCATGATCTCGCCCACTGCCAAAAACTTGTTATCTGTATCTTCTGATATCAAAGGATTTCTGTGTTCCATAAAATTTTCACCTTCCTGTTTTTCGTTTCTCTTTGCCACGGTAAATCCGGATCAAAATCTGTATTCATTATACAAAATTTCTACGATACCCGTCAACCGGTACATGGATTATTTCGGGATTTACTATAAAAAAATCGAAGAGAATCCTTTCGGCTATCCTCTTCGACTCCTCCTGCGTCATTGCCATTGTAATCTGGTCAGACCTGTGATCGCAATCTCCGCTCCCGCCATGCCAAACAGAAAAAACACCACCAGAAATAACAGCACCACTGCAGCTTTATCAATGACAAAATTCTTTTTTCCGATCCCGGCAAGCAGCACCTCCGCCCCCAGTACGATCATGATCACCGGCCACCATTGCAGGATCTGTTCCGCCGCCAATCCCGGATATAACAGGCGGATCAAAAATGCGATCCCGAATCCAACCAAAACAATTCCCAAAGAAACCGTGCCCACGCGATGAATTTTTTCTTCCTGACCATTTCCCTCATTACTCATGCTGCGCCTCCTGTTCCGACGTCTTTAACAGGTTTTCCTCTGCTGTTTTCCCCCCTGTTACTCCGTCCGGTTCCACCGCTGTTTCTGCAGTTTCCGCCGTCTTTCCGGTTTCCGCGTTTTCTTCGGTCTCCCCTACATTCCCTGTCTCCGCGCTTCTTCCGGTTTCCGCGATTCTTTCTGTTTCCGCGGTTCTTCCGGTCTCCGCGATTTCTTTGGTTTTCTCTGTTCCTTCGATCCCCGCCGCTTCCTTTTCAAACGCCCGGTCTAACTCCTGCTTTTTCCCCATGATCAATTTTACACCCAGTACGATCAGCAGCGTCGCCGTTGCCATCTGAGGAAAGCCATGCAGGGCATTCCGCACATATCGATTGAGCCAGTCAGGAAAAGGCACGCTCCGGTAAAATGCCCACATCACCTCATATACACCGAAGATGATCAAAAACATCCCTGCTGCCTTCGCCACAAAACGCTTGCGCAGAGTTTGAACGGACACGCCGATCCCGTCCAGCAGGTTCACGCCGCCATCCTCCACCAGTCCGACTTCCTCTTCCGTCATATGCGCCATGTTCCTGGCATGAAAAAACGCGTAGAGATACACGATCGCATCCAAAAACATCAGCTCCTCCATATTCAACAGATAAGCCAGAAAAACAAGACTCACAAAAGGGATCAACAGGCTCACTCCTGCCTGCATAAATCCCCAGTACATCTCCGCACATCCCGGCACAAACGAAAACCAGAATGTCCAAAATCCATTTCTTTTTTTAGGTTTTATTTTATTCATCTCATATCCTCCTCTTCACCGGGCAGTAAAAAGCTGCCCCAGGTCACTATTTTCCTTGTCAGATCCGAAGTAGCATCCGAGATCTGTTGTCTTAATTCGTTCTCCTGCTCCCATTGCTCATCGTACCGAAAACCCCATTTGTTCGCCTCCTGTACATCTCTTCTATCCCCTAACAGGCGGTCATCGTCCGGTATCATAAAGACCAGAGCCACCGCAGCTGCTGTGACTGCCCCAACCTCCAACGCATATCCGATCCATTCAAGTTTC
>CADBNO010000042.1 GCA_902796105.1 uncultured Lachnospiraceae bacterium
GCCAAAATTTCCCTGCAGATTTCAGGATCTGCCCAGACAGAAGCTCCCTCCTTCTCCGGATCCGCACCTGAAGCCTTTTGCTTTCCGGAGCCGACAAGCTTTCCGCCTGCACTGCGTATCTTTCTCATCACATCAAGGCTTTTCCAGGCAATCCCGCCTGTGATCTTATCATATTTTTCCTGCAGCTCATCCCGGTGTTTTTCCTCCGCATAGAGCTTCACCATAAGGGATTCCGTCTGTTTTTTTTCTCTCTCGCCGGCCTGCCTGTAATAGGCAGCCCAGTTAAATTCTCTCTGATCCATATTCTTTCTCTGATCCATCATTTTTTACAACTGTTAGAAGAACGGTCTTTTCGCCCGGATCAGTTCCTCCGTCATCTCCCCGGACAAAATATCCACTCTCAACCCAAACGAAAGGATTCCCTCCCCGTCCGGCTCCGGTTTGATCTCACTGTCTGCATTCTCCGGTGCACTTCGCTTCACCTTTGTCAGGTCGATCGTGATGTTCGGATCCTCTGTATCAAACAGGATCACATCGCTGCTTTTTAATCTGGTCCCATTCACGGAGATCACTTTTTCATCGCGGAGCGCCAGCGCCTTTCCCCGAAAAACGATCTCCCTCAGCTTAACGGCACAAAACCGGCTGCCCGGATCCAGCCGCACACGCTTCACCTCCGGCGCCACTTTGATCTCTGACCGGATCTCACCGGACTCCACACGGATTTCCGGCAGTACATAGGATTGCGTCTCCCGGAATCCCTCGCCCGTATCTTCATAAATCTGGAACGCGGTCTGCGCCTTTGTCGCTGCGTTCCCCATACCGGCCTTCAGCATATCCTCAAGCCGCACTGTCGGGTGCGCCATCCTCTCCCGCATTTGTGCCAGAGTTGCTCTGCCGCCTGTCACCTCCTGCTGAAATAGCATTTCCTCGCGTTCGATTTCCGCTGTCTGTACAGGACTGAGAGAAAGCCGCTTCCTCATTCTGTCAAGATCCAGCGCAGCCCGCCTCTCATCCTCCAGAAGATAACAATAAACAGCCTTGTAGAGCAACCGCCGGATATCTGTTTCTTCCTCCGTCGTCCACTCATAATCGATCAGGGTCCACTGATCCCCCTCCACCAGAATATTGGAAAAGATCAGATCCCTGCTGAAAAAGCTTCCCGCATAATCCGCATTTCGATAAGAAACTCTCTCCGCATATTCATCAAACAGTCCGTAGAATCCTTCGATATCGTTTTGAAACAGCCTCTCATCCATTTTTTCCGCCAACGTGGTTCCCGGGACAAATGCAAACTCCGAGTACGGCGTCTGCCCGTTAGCCCGGTCTCCGGAAAGACAACGGTTCACTTCCAACCGTCCGCCGGCATATCGTTTTGCAAGTTCTGCATACGCCTTTGCCATATGCTCCCCGTCAATATGATCCGCAGCCGCTTCACACAACGGATATTTCCGCACTATGCGTCCTCCGTCCTCCGTCTGTTCGATCCTGGTGCAGATTGCATACTGCGGAGCTCTCTCATTGGAATACCTCGCATAGCGGACAGGCAACTCCTTCCCCACAACCACCAGAAAAGAATTGGAAAACAACGGAAATAACCCTTCCCTGAGCATCCCGTCGAAAACATGCTTCTCATCAAAAAGAACGAGCCGGCTGCCGTCGAAATTCCGGAGATTGTCCGAAAGCTCCCCGGGCTTAGGCAGCTGATCGTCGCTATACAGGGAATGCATAAATTTATAGTCCGGATACGGATAATAAAAGTGGTGATCTGTCGCGCCCGCCTGACCGATGACACGTGCCAGTCCGTCCCTGCCGAAGGTTCGCACCCCCTTGGGCGCCGGATAATCTTCTATTCCCTCAAAAAACTGCCCGGTATGATCCTCGCGGCAGCCCGCAAAATATTTCAGACCGTATTGGTTCTCAATGGCGATGATAAGCCTGCCGTTCGCCGCAAGATGCCTGCGCAATATCCGGATAAAATCTTCATGCGGAGTCTCGCCGCCGATATAGCTGTCCGCGTACTCCAACACGCCGATCAACAGGATATAATCGTAATCTGCAGGAAGCTCCGGTTCGATATCCTTGAAATTTCCCACCCGTATCGTGACATTGTCACATTCTTTATGACGATAAGCATTGATCTCACTGCGCTTTTTGGACAGTTCAACACAGGTCACCTGCTCCGCCTTACGGGCCAGCACTCCGGTGATCGCACCGCAGCCACTCCCGACCTCAAGCACCTTCGCGCCCTGTTCCATCGGGATCCATTCCACGATGTTCTCACGCAATGCCGACAGATGGTACAGCACGGGCCAACTGCCTTCCTCTTCTATGACAGCCTGATATTCCTCCGGCGTTTTTGACTTTACAATCTCCAGGATCCGGTCTTCCACTGCGCCGTCGCAATAGAAATCCTCACCCGGGTACTTGCTGTAATCCAATGTAACCTTGCCTATCTTTTCCACTCCGCGTTCTCCTTACGCCTTTCTGGCAAACGGTATGATCTTGTCCTGCTCAGCCGCATCCTTCACTTCCACACGGGTGTCCATATCATAAAATCCAACCGTGTTTTTGTCCGAGACCACCGTGACATGCAAAGCATCATAAAGCCGGTGATACACTTCAAAATTATCTCCGTTGTATCCGGTCACTCCGAAGGAGATCAGGTATTCTCCCCCCTGAAGACTCATCTTCTGCGTGAAAGTCACCGCCTTCACCTGCCCGGCCTGCACCGATTCCAGAAAAGCCTTCTCGATCATGGAATTGGTTCCCGTGATCTCCGTACCCTGAACATTCTTAAAGGACATGGCAAAGATCGGCGCCGGCAGCACATCGGTAAACCTGACTTTCATATGCACCGTAAACTCCGTCCCCTTGATCACGGCATTCGTCCGGACCCCTCTGTCATCCGTGATATAGTACTCCAGGATCTTAGCCTGTCCGCTGCCGTAATCCTGAATCTCCGGATTGACATCATCCTTCACCGTCCCCTGCTCGCCCTCAGTTTCCTCATCCTCTTCATACTGCCCGACCAGCACGCGCTTATAGGCGTCGATCATCGCCTTGGGTTTGCCCACTCCAAGGATCTCGCCCTGGTTAAGCAGGTACACTCTGTCACAATATTTGCTGATACTGCTCAGATCATGGCTGACGAAAACGATCGTCTTGCCCATCTCCTTGAACTCTTCAAATTTATGGTAACACTTTGCCTGAAAAAAAACATCTCCCACCGAAAGCGCTTCATCTACGATCAGGATCTCCGGCTCAATGTTAATGGCCACCGCAAAAGCCAGCCGCACAAACATGCCGCTGGAATACGTTTTTACAGGCTGATAGACATAATCCCCGATATCTGCAAATTCCAGAATGGCCGGCAATCTCTCCTCGATCTCTTTCTGGGAAAACCCCATCATCGTACCATTTAAGTATACGTTTTCTATTCCGTTATACTCCAGATTGAATCCGGCTCCCAACTCTAACAACGCCGAGATCCTGCCATCCACCACCACTTCTCCCTCCGTGGGATTGAGCACACCGGTGATGATCTTGAGAATGGTGGATTTTCCGGAACCGTTCGTTCCGATGATGCCCACCGTCTCCCCTCTGCGGATCTCCATATCGACACCCTTCAGCGCGTAATGGATCTTGTGCTTCACTTTCCCGCCAAAGCCCAGTGCCTCTTTCAGCCGATCCTTGGGATTGTCATACAGCTTATATAATTTTTTCACATTTTTGACGGCGATCGCAATCTCTCCCTGCCCCGTCATCTGTTCCTGCTTTTCCATCATCTTCCCTTGCCTGTCACAGTACATCTGCAAAATGCACTTTCAATCTCTTAAAGATCAACGCCCCAATACCAAACAGCACCATGGTCACGATCCAGAAATACATGGTCGAAAAAAAGTCCTCAAAGAACCACTGTCTCTCGTAAATCGCGCTGCGGTATCCGTTCACGATATACACAAGCGGATTTAATTTCAGGACTCCCACCCACTTCATACTGCCGATATTGTTGATATCCCAAAGGATCGGCGTCGCCCACATACCGATCTGCAGCGCAATGTTGATGATCTGTGCCAGGTCATTAAAAAATACCATAACCGCGCATGTGGTATAACAGAGCGCCAGCACAAAAATAAACAGACAGCCGCTGTAATACACCAGCTGTATCGTGTAGATTGTGGGATAATAACCGTAAACCGCAGCTACCACCAACAGCACCAGCACGAAAAACACATGGATAAAGGTCGCCGCTATGATCTTTATGATCGGCAGGATACTGATCTTGAACACCACTTTTTTGACCAGATAGTTATACTCCCGCAA
>CADBNO010000043.1 GCA_902796105.1 uncultured Lachnospiraceae bacterium
TCCTCAATATTCCTCAATATTGATCGTCTTCGCAGACAATATTCCATACTTGATGATAGAATTTGCAAAGCGTTTGAATTTATCCGCTCCGTCGCTCACATAAAACTGATACTGATCCGTTCCCAGTTTATGTTCCTCTTCCTTCAACAGTTTTCTGTCCGCCAGCATTTGTTTCAGTTCATATGCTGTCTCATATGCCGGATTCACCAGAGTTACCTGATCACCCATAATGCGGGCCAGCGTAGAACGGATCAGCGGATAATGTGTACATCCCAAAATCAACGTATCAATGTCAATGTCTATCAATTCCGCCAGATACCGCCTTGCGATCTCATCCGTGACCGGATCCTCCAGAAGCCCCTCCTCCACTAACGGTACAAACAACGGACAGGCTTTGCCGTATATTGTCACATCTCTATTTAATTCCTTTATGTACTTTGTATAAATCTGGCTGCCAATGGTAGCATCCGTGGCAATCACACCGATCCGGCCATTCTTTGTCACCTCCGCTGCCGTCTTGGCCCCCGGCTTCACCACACCGAGCACCGGAATATCCGTTTCCTGTTCCAGCGCATCCAGCGCATAGGCACTTGCCGTATTGCACGCCACTACAATAGTCTTCACGCTGAAGGTCTGCAGAAACCGGACGATCTGCCGGGAATAACGGGTGACGGTTTCCTTGGACTTACTTCCGTAAGGCACTCTGGCCGTATCACCAAAATATATGATCTTTTCATTGGGAATCTGCCGCATGATCTCTCTCGCAACGGTAAGTCCGCCCACACCGGAGTCAAACACACCGATCGGTGCATCCGCCCGCAATTCACTCTTCTGACTCATAACTCTCACTCCCGGCCTTCTTCCAGGCCTTCCAATCTTCTAATAATCTACTCTTCAGACGGATCTGACTTTGATCCGCTCCCATGATCTGCCAATAGAGCACATCCTTGTCTTCTGTCTCTGCCGGAGACTCTTTCTGACCGGTCTCTTTACCAGACTCTTTCTGACCGGTCTCTTTACCGGACTCTTTCTGACCAGCCTCTTCATAAACTACTTCATAAGTCCCTGTAAGCAGTGTGAATTCCGGATACAATGCCCCCCACCAGCCAAATACCGCACAGCATGTAAGCAGCACAGAAAGCCCGTTTATACAGAGATCTCTCGGTCCTTGTCTTCTCATATTCTCCCTCCTTATGCTCCCTTCAGGATCATCTATAGAGAGAATTGCCGGAAAATCTTTTTTTATACCTGTTTTCAGACCCAAACCATCCCGGATCAAAACCGCCTTTTTTCCGCATCCATACGAATCTGCCGGATGATCGTTTTCTTCTGGTTATCAATGTGCAGCTTTGCAGCCTTGCTGGCGCGCTCTTTGTCGCGCTCCAACAATCCCTCATAGATCATTCTATGCTCTTCCACCAGATTTTCATGCTGACTGAAATCCTTGATATACTCGAAACGATAGCGATACATCTGTTCTGACAGATTATTTACCAGCTGGACCAGTCTCTGATTGCCTGTTGCCTGTAAAATAATATCGTGGAGATTTACATCCGCCTGCGCGATCAGTTTCACATCCTTAGTCTGGGTTGCTTTCTCAAATTCCTCACAAGCTTTCTTCAGCTGCTCCAACTCTTCATCAGAGATACGTTCACAGGCAAGCTCCGCACACAGCGCGTCCATGGCGCGTCTCACTTCCAGTACATCACTCATGCTCTTCTCCGTGATCTGTGCTACAGCTGCCCCCCTGCGCGGACTCATCGTGACCAGACCTTCCAGCTCCAGCTTATGGATCGCTTCCCTCACCGGAGTCCGGCTGACACCGAGCTTCTCCGCCAGATGGATCTCCATCAGCCTCTCTCCCGGCTTCAATTCTCCTGTCAGAATAGCCTGGCGCAATGTGTTAAACACTACATCCCGCAGCGGCAGAAACTCATCCATTTTTACATGAAAGCTTTTTTCCTGTAAATTATCCTGCATATATCCTCCTTACACGTTTCCTTCATCTGTTGTCCCCGATCCAGTCGTACAGACCGGCCGTCTCACTCCGCAAACCGCGTTACAAAACTCTGCTTCACCATACATGCTTTGTCCCCGCAGATCATCTCTTTTGCCCGTTCTGCCGTCTCGATGTCATCAAAAATACCGAATACCGTAGGACCGCTTCCGCTCATGAGGCTACCCTTTGCACCGTGTGTATCCATCAGTTTCCGTATTCCCGCCACTGCCGGACACTGCTCAACTGTGACCGGTTCAAGCACATTTCCGAGTCTGCTTATCACACCGTTCAGATTACCGTTCTGAATCGCCTCCACCATCCCGTCTATATCCGGGTGTGCGTAATCCGGAAGCGCGTCAAGCGCCGTATACACATCCTTCGTGGATACATTCAGATCCGGTTTCACTACCAGCAAAACACATTGCGGCGCTGCGGACAGCCTCGTCAGCTTCTCCCCGATTCCTTCTGCCAGCGCAGTCCCGCCCATGACACAATAAGGCACATCCGCGCCGA
>CADBNO010000044.1 GCA_902796105.1 uncultured Lachnospiraceae bacterium
AATGAAGATGGGAAATTATGATATGAAAAAACTTGTTTTGATAGACGGACACAGTATTCTGAACAGAGCATTTTACGGGTTGCCGGAGCTGAGTAATGCGGAAGGTCTGCACACAAATGCGATTTATGGTTTTCTGAATATTATGTTTAAGATCCTGGAGGAAGAAAAGCCGGATTATCTGGCAGTGGCGTTTGATGTACATGCACCCACCTTCCGCCATAAGATGTATGATGCGTATAAGGGCACCAGAAAGCCTATGCCGGAGGAACTCAGGGAGCAGGTTCCGGTGATGAAGGAAGTGCTGAAAGCCATGCATGTCGTTATTATGGAGCAGGCCGGGCTTGAGGCGGATGATATATTGGGAACATTGGCGAAGAAAGCAGAGCGGGACGGCATGGCTGTGTCGCTTGTTTCCGGTGACCGGGATCTGTTGCAGATCGCATCGGACAAGATCAAGATCCGGATCCCCAAGACGAAGCGGAACGGCACGGAGATCGAGGACTATTATGCGGCGGATGTACAGGCTGCCTATCAGATGACACCGGAGCAGTTTATCGATCTGAAGGCGCTGATGGGAGATACTGCGGATAATATTCCCGGTGTGCCCAAGGTGGGAGAAAAGACTGCCACGGGACTGATCGTAGAATACGGTTCGCTGGATCAGCTCTATGAACATGTGGAGGAAGTCTCCAAGAATGCGATCCGCACATCGCTGATCGAGAATAAAGAGCTGGCGTATCTGAGCAAGACGTTAGCCACGATCAGGATTGACTGCGATCTGCAGTTGGATTATGAGGCGGCAAAGGCGGAAGGATTTTATACGCCCGAGGCATATGCGCTGTTTAAGAGGCTGGAGTTTAAGAATTTTCTGGGAAGATTTGATCAGGCGGTTTCGAGCGGAGAGAGTGTAAAGCTTGAGGTACAGAAAATAGAGGATCTGCAGTCGTTCCGGGATCTTATCGGCAAAATATCCGGTCATACGAAGCGCATCGGACTCCGCCTGATGCAGGAACAGAATAAACTGTACGGCGTGGCGATCAGCCTTTCGGAGCGGGAAAACTATGTCTTTCTCCCGGTACATGACCAGGAGACAATGGGGCAATTGTCGCTGTTTGATGCTCCACGGAAGACGGTGGACGAGACTGAGGCGGTGAAACGGCTGCTTGTGGAATTGTCGGCCCATGTTCACCTGGCTACGTTTGACATTAAAAAACAATATGACTTTTTATCGCAGGATAGCACAGAGCGTTATTTTGATGTTCTGATCGGAGCCTATCTGTTGAATCCTTTGAAAAACGATCATGAAATCGATACCATTGCTTCAGAACATCTGGGAATGACAGTGAAGGGGACGACAGAAGTCTTCGGCAAGCACACGCTTTCACAGGTTCTGGAGAGCGAGCCTCAAAAGGCGATCGACTTCTATGCGCAGGGAGCCTATGTGGCGCTTGCAGCGGCCGGCGTGATCGAAGAGAAATTGCAGCAGGCGCAGATGGATCGCCTGATGCGGGAAATTGAGATGCCGCTTTCTTTAGTACTTTACGATATGGAAAAAGAAGGGATCGAGGTTCGCAGAGAGGAACTGAAGACCTATGGAGATGCTCTGGTTTCACGGATCGATGAATTGGAGGGGGCGATCTGTGAGGCGGCCGGAGAGAAATTTAACATTAATTCTCCGAAGCAATTGGGAGAAATTTTATTTGAAAAATTACAGCTGCCCGGCGGGAAGAAGACCAAGACCGGTTATTCCACGGCAGCGGATGTGTTGGATAAGCTGGCGGGGGAGTATCCCATTGTAAAGGATATTCTTGAGTACCGGGCACTTACCAAACTGAAATCTACCTATGCGGATGGGCTTGCGGTTTATATCGGTGAGGACAGACGCATTCACACGAATTTTAATCAGACGATCACGGCGACGGGACGCATCAGTTCTACGGAGCCGAATCTGCAGAATATTCCGACCAGAACAGAGCTGGGCAGACAGCTCAGAAAGGTGTTTGTTCCGAAAGAGGGATATGTATTTCTGGATGCGGACTACTCCCAGATCGAATTGCGCGTGCTGGCGCACATGTCCGGTGACGAGCAGCTGATCGAGGCGTATCGTATGGACGAAGATATTCACAGGATCACAGCGTCTAAGGTGTTTCATGTGCCGCTTAAAGAGGTGACAAGCTTACAGAGGCGAAACGCAAAGGCTGTAAATTTCGGGATCGTATACGGGATCAGTTCTTTCGGGCTGAGTCAGGACCTCAGTATCAGCAGGAAGGAGGCTGCGGCATATATCGAACAGTATTTTGCCACCTATCCGGGGATCAAAGGCTTTCTGGACGGCCTGGTGTCAAGCGCAAAGGAAACGGGGTACGCGGTGACCATGTTCCATCGCAGACGTCCCGTGCCGGAGCTTGCGTCGTCCAACTTCATGCAGCGTTCGTTCGGAGAGCGTGTGGCCATGAATTCACCGATCCAGGGAACGGCGGCAGATATCATTAAGATCGCGATGATCCGGGTCTGGGAGGCGCTCAGACAATCGGGATTAAAGTCCAGACTGATCCTGCAGGTGCATGATGAATTGCTGATCGAGACCGCGCAGGATGAGGTGGAACAGGTGCAGAAGATTTTGGTGGATCATATGAAAACCGCCGCGGACCTGAAGGTTAGCCTTGAGGTGGATGTGCACAGCGGGGCGAGCTGGTATGAGGCAAAATAGGATGAGATCAGCAGAGTGTACTATGGGAGAGCATATGCGGCAGGAGAAAGATACGCGGAACAGACTGCGTTTTATCGGGATCACAGGCGGCGTTGGCGCAGGCAAGTCGGAGCTGCTTGCCTACATAAAAAAGCATTATGCGTGTGAGATTTATCTGGCGGATGAGGTGGCTCATCTGGTGAAACAAAAGGGGACGGATTGTTACAGACAGCTGGTGGAGCTCCTCGGAACGGATATTCTCGGTGCGGATGGTGAGATTGACAAGGCGGCGATGGCACAAGAGATATTCGCTGCGCCGGAAACTCTGCAGAAAGTCAATGCCATCATTCATCCCGCGGTGCAGGAGTATCTGCTGCAAAAGCTGCAGGAGGCGAAGCAGGATCCGGCAGTGGAGCTGTTCTTTGTGGAGGCTGCGCTTCTGATCGAGGCTGGTTATAAAGATCTGGTGGACGAACTCTGGTATGTCTATGCGAGAGAGGATATACGGAGGAAACGTCTGACCCAAAGCAGGGGATACAGTGAGGAGAGAATTGACGCTACGATGCGCAGTCAGCTTCCGGAGGAGGTCTTCCGGAAACAGTGCGATTTCGTGATCGATAACAGTGGCGGGCTGGCAGACAGTTTTCGCCAGATTGATAAAAAACTGGAGGCTTTTTCATGGCGGGATTAGGAGAAAAAAGAGAGGATCAGGGACAGCTGATATTCGGGCTGGATATCGGCACCCGCAGCATTGTGGGCACTGTGGGATACCTGAACGGCAATAAATTTCATGTTCTGGCACAGCGGGCCAAGGAGCATGAGACCAGAGCAATGCTGGACGGTCAGATCCATGACATCGGAAAAGTCGGAGAGACGATCGGTGTTGTGAGAAGGCAGTTGGAGGATGATCTGAACCGGAATCTGACAGATGTCTGTATTGCTGCGGCAGGACGCGTGCTGCGCACGGTGACAACCCGCGCCGAGATCCGGTATGAGAGTGAAAAAGAGATTGCGGATGAGGATATCTATGCTCTGGAAACACTGGGCGTAGAACAGGCCTATGAGGAGTTCCAGAAGATCAATGATACGGATATCAAGTTTTACTGTGTCGGTTACACGCCCATGCGGTATTATATGAATAATTATCAGATCGGTAATCTGGAGGGACATAAGGCAAAGACCATCGCCACGGAAATGATCGCGACCTTTTTGCCGGACGATGTGGTGGACGGATTGTATAAAGCGGTGGAGCACGCCGGACTGCGTGTGGCCAATCTGACACTGGAGCCGATCGCGGCGATCCAGGTGGCCATTCCGGAGAAGTTCCGGATGCTGAATATGGCTTTGGTGGACGTGGGCGCCGGTACGAGCGATATCTCCATCACCAAGGAGGGAACCATTACCGCATATGGCATGATCCCGGTGGCCGGAGACTCCCTGACAGATATTATCGTGCAGAATTGTCTGGTGGATTTTGAGATGGCAGAGCAGATCAAGCGCCTGGCCGGGGAGCGGGAGTCCATAGAATACACAGATATCATGGGGCTTTCACAGACCATTTCCGCGCAGGCGGTGATGGACATGCTTTCCGGTGCGGTGAAAGATATGACCAAACAGGTGGCAGACTGCATCAAGGAACTGAATGGGGATAAAACGGTCAGTGCGGTGTTTGTGGTAGGTGGAGGTGGTACCATTGCCGGTTATACCGAGGCGCTGGCAGAGGAATTGGGCATTGCGAAGGAGCGCGTGGCCATCCGCGGTAAAGAAGTGATGCAGAATATTGTCTTTGAACTGGAGGATGCCAGAGTGGATTCACTGATGGTGACGCCCATCGGAATCTGTCTGAGTTATTATGAGCAGAGCAACAATTTTATCTTTGTGGAATTTAACCGGGAGCGGATGAAACTCTATGACAACGGCAGGCTTACCATTGCAGACGCGGCGATGCAGGCGCAGTTCACCAATGAAGATCTGTTTCCGAAGCGGGGGAAAGCACTGACCTATACGGTCAATGGCAAGACCCGTATCACAAGAGGAAGGCAAGGGGAGGCAGCAGTCATCCTGTTAAACGGGGATCCTGCGGATCTGCACAGCCAGATCCACAGCGGTGACGTGATCTCGGTGAAAGCATCTACGGAGGGCGAACCCGGCAGGCAGGAGCTCGGCAAATTGCCGGAACTGGCGGAACAGCTGAATGCCGTGGTGAACGGTACAAAGATCAGTCTGCCGAAGACCGCTGAAGTCAACGGGATCCGGGAAAATGAATATTATGAGATCCGGGAAAATGATGACATCAAAGTGCAGAACTGTTACACGGTAAAAGAGGTTGCACTGTTTCTTGATGTGCCGCTGGGCGGGGATATCCGGGTGAATGATACGCCGGCAAAGCCGGATACCAAAGTATACGAGAACTTTACCGTGAGCTGGAATATGAATGCAGAGATCAGCTACGCGGATCTGGATGAGCCCGAAGAGGAAGACTACGAGCGGAGTGAAAAGCGAAAGAAAGAGCAGGAAGAGGCTCGGAAGCAGGCGGAGATAGAACGGCTGGAGAAACAGAAAGCAGACCTTTTGGCGCAATACGGAGGTTTGGACGGAGGAACGTCCGGAAATGGTAATGATACGGCCGGCGGCCCGGAGACAGAAGCTCACGGCGGAGAAGCGGAAAACGGGGAGACATCGTCTGCGGACGCCGGGGACAAACGGGACCTGCGGGTCATGGTAAACGGTGAACTGGTGACATTAACCGGCAAAGCCGCCTATGTCTTTGTGGATGTGTTCGATGTGATCCATTTTGATCTGAAGGATTCCCGCGGCAGAGCCATCGTGACCAAGGTAAACGGACACAATGCGGAGTACATGGAGGAGCTCAAAGAGGGCGATTCGGTAGAGATATACTGGGAGGAAAGCGGGGCAAAGAGATCATGAGGCTTTGCAGTATTGCCAGCGGAAGCAGCGGAAATTGTATCTATGTGGGCAGCGAAGCGACACATCTTCTGATCGATGTGGGGATCAGCGGCAAGCGCACAGAGGAAGGCTTGAACGGTCTGGGTCTGACCGGCAGGGATGTGGACGGCATTCTGGTCACCCACGAACATGCGGATCATATAAACGGACTGGGGGTCATGGCCAGAAAATACGGCATACCCATTTATGCTACACGGGGCACAATTCAGGCAATCCGGCAGATCTCGTCGGTAGGGACGATTGATGATGCACTGTTCCGGGAAGTGAAAGCGGATGAAAAGCTGAATATCAAGGACCTCACCATTCATCCGATGAAAGTGGATCATGATGCGGCACAGCCGGTGGCTTACCGGATCGCCTACGGCAGGCAAAAGGTGGCTGTCTGCACGGATCTGGGACATTTCACGGATTACACGGTGGATTGCCTGCAGGGAATGGATGCGCTTTTGCTGGAGGCCAATCATGATGTGAACATGCTGCAGGTAGGGCCTTATCCTTACCCGCTGAAGCAGCGCATTTTGGGGGATAAAGGGCATCTGTCCAACGAGAATTCCGGCAGACTTTTGAGCAGGATCCTTCACGATAAGCTGCAGGCGATCCTCCTGGGGCATCTGAGCAAGGAGAATAATATGCCGGAGCTTGCCTATGAGGCGGTGCGCATGGAGATCACGCTGGGGGATAACCCCTATAACGCGGGGGACTTTTTTATGCAGGTGGCGAGGCGCAGCGAGCCCACGCCGGTGGTGAACCTTACCTAGGTGTGCCGGATGAGGAACGATGGGGAAATGATTTTAACAGAATGGAGATAGCTTATGAAAAAGACAATTATCACAGTAGTAGGAAAAGATACCGTAGGCATCATTGCGAAGGTCTGCACATATCTGGCGGAGAATCAGATCAATATTCTGGACATCTCCCAGACCATCGTGCAGGATTATTTTAACATGATGATGATCGTGGACACCAACAATTCCACGAAAGTGTTCGGAGATATGGCAGATGAGCTGGCAGCGCTGGGTGAGGAGATCGGTGTGGTGATCAAGTGCCAGAAGGAAGAGATCTTTGACAAGATGCACAGGATCTGATGCTACAGTCTGATCGCAGGCAG
Source organism: uncultured Lachnospiraceae bacterium (assembly GCA_902796105.1). Classification (GTDB taxonomy): domain Bacteria; phylum Bacillota; class Clostridia; order Lachnospirales; family Lachnospiraceae; genus Acetatifactor. The sequence continues at coordinate 6,765 of CADBNO010000044.1, forward strand.
CTGCCTTTTCAGGGCAGGTCCGTTGATAGGCGCAATTTTTTACAGACTACTTGATAGAAAGAAATGAAATAAGGGGAAGAAAACAAGAATGATCAACCAGATAGAAGTATTGGAAACCAATGAGATGATCGAGAAGGAAAACCTGGATGTGCGTACCATCACGCTGGGGATCAGTCTGCTGGATTGTATTGATTCTGATCTGCAGGCATTGGGCAAAAAGATCCACGACAAAATATATGAAGCGGCTAAGGATCTGGTAAAGACCGGTGAGGAGATTTCCAGAGAGTTCGGGATCCCCATTGTGAACAAGCGGATCTCGGTGACGCCCATCGCTCTGGTGGGTGGGGCGGCCTGCAGGACGAAGGAGGATTTTGCGTATCTGGCGAAGGTGCTGGATGATGTGGCGCATGAAGTCGGCGTGAATTTTATCGGCGGATATTCCGCATTGGTGAGCAAGGGAATGACGCCCGCGGACGAGCTGCTGATCCGTTCCATTCCGTTGGCATTGGCGCATACAGAGCGGGTGTGCAGTTCAGTCAATCTGGGCTCCACCAGAACGGGCATCAATATGGACGCAGTGCGGCTGATGGGAGATGTGGTCAGGGAGACCGCAGAGCTTACCAGGGAACAGGATTCGCTGGGCTGTGCGAAGCTGGTGGTATTTTGCAATGCACCGGACGACAATCCGTTTATGGCGGGGGCCTTTCATGGCGTGACGGAAGCGGACAAGATCATCAACGTAGGCGTCAGCGGCCCCGGTGTGGTAAAAACCGCTTTGGAAAAAGTGCGCGGTGAAAATTTTGAAGTGCTTTGTGAGACCATTAAGAAGACTGCATTTAAAGTGACCCGTGTGGGACAACTGGTGGCGCAGGAGGCATCCACAATGTTGGGCGTACCGTTCGGGATCGTGGATCTGTCACTGGCACCCACGCCGGCCATCGGAGACAGTGTGGCGGATATCTTATGTGAGATTGGTCTGGAATATGCCGGTGCGCCCGGAACCACGGCGGCGCTGGCTCTCCTGAATGATCAGGTGAAAAAGGGCGGCGTTATGGCTTCCTCCTATGTGGGAGGATTGAGTGGTGCGTTCATTCCCGTCAGTGAAGATCAGGGTATGATCGACGCCGTGCAGGCAGGCGCCCTGACCATAGAGAAGCTGGAGGCAATGACCTGCGTCTGCTCGGTGGGGCTGGATATGATCGCCATTCCCGGCGATACCAAAGCCACTACGATTGCCGGGATCATTGCCGATGAAATGGCCATCGGTATGGTGAACCAGAAGACGACAGCGGTGAGGATCATCCCTGTGATCGGAAAAGGCGTGGGCGAGAAAGTGGAGTTCGGCGGACTTTTGGGTTATGC
>CADBNO010000045.1 GCA_902796105.1 uncultured Lachnospiraceae bacterium
GACCGAGGCTGAAGAACCAGGGATCACCATGACGCAGTACCGCGAATATGATACAGATATCTATGTGGCGCAGATCAAGGTTTCGCAGGTGACTTCGCTGCGCACGGCATTTGCCAGGAATGCTTACGGGCGCAACGTGACGGCCACGACATCGGAGACGGCGGAAAATGTGGGAGCAGTCCTTGCGATCAACGGAGACTACTACGGCGCAAGAGAAAAAGGATATGTGATACGCAACGGTGTGCTGTACCGTGAAGAGGGCAGGGAAGGACAGGAGGATCTGGTGCTTTATCAGGACGGTTCTATGGCAGTGATCAGGGAGGGTGAGGTCTCGGCTGCGGAACTTGTTTCCCAGGGAGCATGGCAGGTCTGGTCCTTCGGACCGGCATTGATCGAAAACGGAGAAATCGCAGTCAGCACCACGGACGAGGTGGCGAAGGCGATGCAGGATAATCCGCGGACGGCGATCGGCATTCTGGAAAACGGGGACTATGTGATGGTGGTGTCCGACGGCAGGACGGATGCGAGCGAGGGCTTGTCATTGTATGAGCTGGCGGATTTCCTGAAAGGACTTGGCGCAGTGACAGCGTACAATCTGGACGGCGGCGGCTCCTCCACCATGGTCTTTCAGGGGGAACTGGTGAACCGGCCTACCACTACCGGCAGGATCAAAGAACGCGCAGTCAGCGATATCATCTATATCGCAGCGCAGTAGGAAAGAGGTGCAGCATGAGAAAAACAAGAAATCTCTATATCGGCATCACAATTTTTACGGTGTTGTTTTCCGCCATTTATGAAAGCTTCAGCCATGGAGTATACTCTCCTTTTATGCTCGGCGCAGCCATCATTCCTTTCGCGGGGATCGTGGTGCCTTATACCTTGTGGCTGAAGCGTCAGGGTGATCCAGACAGGGCTAAGATGCATTCCCTTGTACGGGAGTTTTACCAGATGGCGGTACTGACCTTTCTGCTGGGCAGCATTTTTACCGGCATACTGGAGATCTACGGAACCACAAACCGGCTGTCAAAGGTATATTGGCTGGCTGGCGGCATTCTGCTCCTTGTGTCCCTGTTGATGAAAATATGGGGAGGGCAGATGCCGATCCGGCAGCCGGATTGACAGGCAGGTATGTCACCCCGGCTCAGTGGTTGCGAATGTAAAACAAAGCGGCCGCCAGAGCCAGTTGCGCGATCAGGATCGCAGGCATGCCGTACTTAAAATACCAGTGCTTTGTCTTGTGGCGGAAATGCTGCATCCCGCAGATCGCGCCGATGCTGCCGCCGAGGAGAGCAGAGAGAAACAAAGATTTTTCGGGAATGCGCCAGGCGTTAGTTCTGGCGCGTTTTTTGTCAATCCCCATCATGGCAAAGGCAACGAGATTGATGAGGATAAAATAGCCGATGAGCAGATAGGATACGAGTGATGGCATATGCTGAACCTCCTGTTGTTTTCGTGTTAAAACCTGGTTGAAATACAGATCCGCCTGCATCCGGATATTGCCGGTATACGGCTGTATTTCCGGAGACGGATATTGTTTTACTTTGATTATACATTTTTGAGGCAAATCTGCAACCCGGTTGAGCGGAATTACAGCAAATTGCAGTAAAGCGAATACAATAAAAGAACAAGAATTGTGAAAAGAGTTTGTTGAAAATTTGTCAAATAGGGTTTATAATATCAAAAGTGTATTTCGGAACAGTTGGAAAAAATTTATGAGACAAAGGAAGAATGAGTTATGAGTGAGAACACAAAGCAAGGCGGCTGGCGGACAAACAAATGGATCCGCGCTGCAATCCCGGCACTGCTTTTGCACTGCAGTATCGGTACGGTTTACTGTTGGTCGATTTTCAGTCAGGAGATAGCGGATTACATCGGCTTCTCCAAGGGCGCCACAGAGTGGGCGTTCAGTTTTGCAATCTTTTTCCTGGGAATGTCTGCGGCGTTTCTGGGGAATGTGGTGGAGAAGGATATCCATAAGTCCTCTCTGATCGCGACGATCTGTTTCGCATTAGGTATGGCGGGAACCGGATTCTTTATCTACTACGGCGGACAGCATCAGCACAGTACGCTGGCGTTGGTGGGAATCTATGTGAGCTACGGATTTATCATGGGTATCGGTCTGGGTACCGGCTATCTGTCTCCGGTCAAGACCCTGATGCTCTGGTTTGAGGACAGAAAAGGTCTGGCGACCGGACTGGCTGTGGCCGGCTTCGGTGCGGCGAAGGCGATCGCAAGCCCGATCATGCAGAGCATGCTGGAGAATCTGGGCGATGGCGGTATCTACAAGATGTTCGTGATCCTGGCCGGTGTATATTTTGTGATGATGTTTGTGGGACATTTGCTGTTAAAGAAGCCGGATGGCTGGCATGAGCCTCAGGGCAAGGATGCAAAGCCCAGCATTATCAGTGTATTGAAGACGAAGCCGATCACCAACTATATCGGGATCTGGCTTATGTTCTATATCAATATCACCTGCGGACTGGCTCTGATCTCTCAGGAGAAGATGATCGTGAAGTGTGTGGGGCTGGCGGCATATGCAGGATTGATCTCAACGATCTCGGCAGTGTTCAATGCAGGCGGAAGACTTGGGTTCTCCGCATGGGCAGACACTATGAAGGACAGAAATACCATTTACAAGATGATCTTTGTGCTTTCCATCTGTTCCACCGCATTGGTTATGCTGACAAGCGGGATCAAGAATGGTGAGGGCAACGGACTGTTGATCTTCCTTGTACTGGCGCTGATCTTTATCGTAAATGCAGGCTACGGCGGCGGCTTCTCCAATGTGCCGACC
>CADBNO010000046.1 GCA_902796105.1 uncultured Lachnospiraceae bacterium
CTGGAGCTGCGCATAAGCATAGTCTACTGTACTGCGCGCCACCTGCAGATATTCTGCCAGAGAACGCGTGGAGGGAAGCCGCTCACCCTCAAGCAGCTTCCCCTCCCATATTTCCTGTCTGATATGCTCATAAATCTGCTCATACAGACATTTATCGCTATCCGTTTTTAATGTAATCGTCATATCATACATGATACGATACCAATTTACCCCTTTTTGGTTTCTTTACGCTTTTCCCTGATCATGTCTTTCAGATCTCTCGCCTTGTCTTTGATCCGCGGATTGACATTGGTGGAAACAAGCATATTTGACAATATCTTCACAGCATCGTCGTACTCTTCCAGTTCATAGGCTACCGTCGCCAGCAGATAGTCTAACGTAGCCTCATCCATCCCGCAGATCGGATAACTCTCCGATTGCACAGCCTCCGCAAAGCCCTTGTAGGCGTTCCTCAGATTTGCTCTCTCCAGCTCCCGGATCGTTGTCACCTGACTCTCCGGCAACTTTTTCTCTTCCTCAAGGAATTGCGCATATCCGCGCAACAGCCAGGCGTTTTTCAGGCAGAGATAGGCTTTCTCACTGGTTTTCGCCTGCTTGACGAGAGCATTGGCCAATGCCACCTGATACCGCTCCAGCGCCTGATCGTAGGAATACGTGTCTCCCGAATACTTATGGAGCTTCACTTTGCGGCTGATATTTTCTTTGATCGCCTTGATCTGTTTCGGCGTTACATGGGCAAAAAACTTGTTTAATGCTGCATAACCGCAATTAGGGCACAGGATTATATCATATTTTTGTGCATCGATTCCCTCATATAACGGTCTCAGATCCAGATCATTTCCCAGGAACCTGGTTTTACCGGCCTTTAGACATTTGGTCATAAATTCCTTATCACATACCGGACAAACCATTTTTTTATCAAAGATCATATCCTTTTCTTCCGGTATTACAGGACCTTCTTTGAGCGCCTGTTCCTTCCTGGTAAGTTCCTCAAAAATGTCCGCATCCTGCAAATGACCAAGTCCAAGTGCCGCCAGGCCAAACAACAAATCAGACATGTATGCTACCCCTCCTGTTTGGGCAAAACAAACGAACTCTTCAATGATACGATCCGGTTAAATACCAACGCATCCTCCCTGGAATCTTTTGCATCTACACAGAAAAATCCCTGTCTGACAAACTGGAAGCTGTCATATGCTTTGGCTCCTGCAAATGCCGGTTCCAGATAACAATCCTTCCTGACCGTCAGCGAGTTAGGGTTCAGGTTCAGACTGCCATCCTCGTTGTAAACCCCTTTCTCCTCATCGATCAGATTCTCAAAGAGTCTGACCTCAGCCTTGACAGCGCCTTCTGCCGCCACCCAGTGAATGGTGCCTTTTACTTTTCTGCCATCCGGGCTGTTCCCGCCTTTGGATGCCGGGTCATAGGTGCAATGTACTTCCGTGACATTCCCGTTTTCATCCTTGACACATCCGGTACATGTCACAAAATAGGCATTCATCAGACGAACTTCATTGCCGGGGAACATGCGGAAATATTTCTTGGGCGGTTCCTCCATGAAGTCCTCTCTTTCAATATAAAGCTCTTTTCCAAAAGGAACCTTTCTGGTTCCCAGCGCTTCATTTTCCGGGTTATTCACCGCATCCATCATCTCAATCTGCCCTTCCGGATAGTTGTCAATGATCAGCTTGACCGGATCGATGATCGCCATGTAACGGGGGGCCTTGGGTTTCAGATCCTCTCTGATACAGTACTCCAGCATCGCGTAATCCACAGATGACTGACTCTTGGACACACCGCACAGTTCCACAAACTTTCGGATAGATTCCGGTGTAAAGCCTCTTCTGCGCAACGCAGCAATGGAGACCAGTCTCGGATCATCCCATCCGTCCACAATACCGTCCAACACAAGCTTCTTGATATAGCGCTTACCGGTCACGACATTAGTCAGGTACATTTTGGCAAACTCAATCTGTCTGGGCGGGTTGGGATACTCCAGTTCGCGTACCACCCAGTCATAAAGAGGTCTGTGATCCTCGAACTCCAGCGTACAGATGGAGTGGCTGATCCCCTCGATCGCATCCTCGATGGGATGCGCAAAATCATACATGGGGTAGATGCACCACTGATCGCCTGTATTGTGGTGTCTCATATGCGCCACACGATAGATTACCGGATCTCTCATATTGATATTCGGGGAAGCCATATCGATGCGCGCGCGCAGTACCTTCTCGCCGTCCGCAAATTTTCCCTCTTTCATCTCTTCGAACAGCTTGAGGTTCTCCTCCACGCTGCGGTTGCAGGACGGATCATCCTTGCCGGGCTGTTCAAAGGTTCCGCGGTACTCTTTGATCTGCTCTGCCGTCAGATCGGACACATAAGCTTTGCCCTTCTTGATCAGCTTCACGGCAGCCTCATACATCTGCCCGAAATAGTTGGAGGCAAAGAAAAGCCTGTCCTCCCAGTCTGCACCGAGCCATGCCACGTCTTTCTTGATGGACTCTACAAACTCTTCATCCTCTTTGGTCGGATTTGTGTCATCGAAACGCAGATTAAACTTTCCGTTATATTTCTGCGCTAATCCGCTGTTTAAAATAATGCTCTTGGCATGTCCGATATGCAGATAGCCGTTCGGCTCCGGCGGGAAACGGGTATGCACCTGTGTGTAAACACCCTCGGCCAGATCCTTGTCGATCTCCTGCTCAATAAAATTCCTGCTCTCTCTCTCCTGCTTTTCTTCTACAACTTCACTCATTGTATCGATCCTTTCCTGATTATTACCTCTCTATCCCTCTATGGCTTCGTATCCCTGCTCAAATGTCGCTTTGGATACCACGAATACATCCTGCGGATTGTCTTTTTTTACCGCCAGATAATCGCCGGGACGCCCCAGCAGATATTTATCTTTATCCCACAGTGTAAATAATTTTACGCCATGCTCCAACGGCTTTGCATACACCAGCTGTCTCTTCAGCGGAAGACATTTCCTGGTGTGATCCGTCAATACGATCTTCTGGCCGTTATTTTTATCCTTGATGATCGGCGCGTATGCCGGCGCAGGCACACAATCCTCAAGACGAAATTCTTCCTTCAGAGTCTGATACATATTCTCAAATTCGCCCCTGTATACCGGGAACACTTCCCCCTTCTGACCCACCACAAGGTACAGATTGTCGAGGATCTGCAGATCCATGTCCCCTTTTACACTACGGATCGTGACAGGTGTCCCCACGGGCAGCAGATTATCAGCCTCCACATAACCGAGCGGCATATCTTTGCGCTCATAGCTGCGCATTCCTTCCATATCCGGCTGAAACTCACCGGCATACAGGATCCGAAAACTGTCGAAATACTCCACCATACGGTTGTTAAAATAACCTTCCGCATGAAGTGTGGGATATTTCTCCTCGTAAAGCTTCATGCTGATAAAGCCGCCGGCTTTCTCATAGTGTCCGCCGCCCGATCCCATTCCTTCCGCAAGATATTCAGCAAGCTCGCTGGCATTTACTTCTTTGATGCAGCTTCTCACCGAGTACTTGAAGCCTTCATTCATCTGGTTAAATACCACGCAGGTATTAAATTTGTCCACCTGCAGCACAAAATCGCTGATAATGCCAAGGACATTGGGATCACAGGGTTTTGAGCGGATCACCGCAAAATCATAATCGTCATTATAACTGTAACGAAGCAACGCAAGTCCCGCCACCTCCAGTTCCTGAAGCGAAATGTTGGCGTTGATAAACTTGGTGATCAGGCTTTTCTCATAGGGAACCGCATCTCGCAAGTCCATATCCAACGGGTTAAAAAGCTCCGAGAACTGCTTGGTATCCATATACAAACCGTAATATAGCGCTGTTCCCAGGTAGTTCAGATCATTTACCACAAATCCTTCATTGGTGAGCAGCTTCCAGACCAGCGTACAGCAGCTTCCCAGATTAGACCGGATCAGGGTAAACGGAACATCATATATCTCCTGCTGATGATGATCGATGATCGCCACGGCATCTGCCTCAAAGCGGGTAACATTACCTGCGCCGTACTGGCAGTCCACAGTGATCAACAGACCTTCGGTTTTTTTCACCGTTTCCGTCAAGGCCACATACTCTACCGGGAGATGTAATTCACTGATCATCAGTTTCAGATTGGACTTATGAACCTGATAGGCTCCGCTGTAGATCAATCTGACCTGTTTCCCCTTGCTCTTAAAATAACAGTACAATCCGTAGCCTGACGCCAGTGCATCCGCATCCGGATTGTCATGGCACTGGATCGTTATAGGATTATATCTTTCCAGATCGGCAAGCCGCATATGCGCCCCTCCTGTATTAGTGATGGAACAGTCTGATACCGGTAAACGCCATCACCATATCATATTTGTTGCAGCAATCGATCACCGCGTCATCTCTCACAGATCCGCCGGGCTGCGCGATATACTTTACGCCGCTCTTATGTGCGCGTTCAATGTTGTCAGAGAAGGGGAAGAAGGCATCGGAGCCAAGCGTTACATCCTGCATCTTATCCAGCCACGCTCTCTTTTCCTCTCTGGTAAATACAGCCGGTTTCACCTTGAAGGTCTTCTCCCATACGCCGTCTGCCAGCACATCCATATACTCATCGCCCATGTAAACGTCGATGGCATTGTCTCTGTCTGCTCTGCCCAGTCCGTCCACAAACTGAAGTCCCATTACCTGCGGAGACTGACGCAAAAACCAGTTGTCTGCCTTCTGGCCTGCCAGTCTGGTGCAATGGATACGGGACTGCTGTCCGGCACCGATACCGATGGCCTGACCGCCCTTCACATAGCACACAGAGTTGGACTGTGTATATTTCAAAGTGATCAGCGCGATCTTCATGTCGATCAGCGCAGAATCCGGGATGTTCTTATTCTCCGTAACAATGTTGGAGAGAAGATCGCCGTTTACATCCAGCTCGTTTCTCCCCTGCTCAAAGGTGATGCCGTACACCTGCTTTTTCTCGATGGGCGCGGGAACATAGGATGCATCGATCTGGATCACATTGTAGCCGCCCTTTTTCTTCTGCCGCAAAATTTCCAGCGCCTCATCCGTATAGCCGGGCGCGATCACACCGTCGGATACCTCACGCTTGATCAGCTTCGCGGTATCTGCATCACAGGTATCGGAAAGTGCGATAAAATCACCGAAGGAAGACATTCTGTCCGCGCCTCTGGCTCTTGCATAGGCACAGGCTAACGGGGAAAGCTCTCCCAGATCGTCCACCCAATAGATTTTTGCCAAAGTATCATCCAATGGAAGACCTACCGCTGCACCCGCCGGAGACACGTGCTTAAAGGAAGTTGCCGCAGGCAGTCCTGTTGCCGCCTTCAGCTCCTTTACCAGCTGCCAGCCGTTGAACGCATCCAGAAAGTTAATATATCCCGGCTTACCATTCAGTACAGTAACCGGCAGTTCACTGCCATCCTCCATATAAATCCGCGAAGGCTTCTGATTGGGGTTACAGCCGTATTTCAATTCCATTTCATTCATTTCTCATTTCTCCTTGTGTTATATTTTCATTTATAGTTCCAGTTCTTTATAGCTGCCGTCAAAACTCTGCTGGTCATTTATACATTCTTGTTGACGATCTTCGTCCGATACTCCCCTGTTGCAATATCGATATACCGCACAAACAGAGAAACCTTATTATCCTCATTCAGACTGTTCCAGAGCAGCTCAGTGAACGCATCCATGTCATCCGGTATCTCCACTTCCTTCGGCTCGCCGTAGAAGCTGGGCAGCGGATTTCCGTCATGCATATAGGTATGGATGAAACGTCCCTCGCCCGCCTTGGGATTGTCATACGTATAGGTGTAACGGTTGCAGCACTCGGGATCCCCGTTGTTGCTCTTTAAGATGGACATCGCATAGTCATACTTGCCGTTTTCCACATGCATCACGCCGGAGATACGAGGTGTGAAGTTCGGACCGTCCGGCTCAAACTCGCGCACACGCAGGGACTGTTCAAAAGTCTTTCCGGCCTTCAGACCATCATAGATCGTATCCGTCTGGTCACCGTTTGTCACGATCGTATCCTTGCCGAGTACACGCACCGGCGCATAAATGATCAGGCTGGGATCCTCCAGTTTGGAAGGATCAAATGCCTCTGTGCGGATGCCCTCTCCCTCCGTTACAAATACACGGTTGCGGCTGTTAGAGCTGCGTCCCATGATGAAATAAGCAGTAACGGCATACTTTCCGTCTGCAGAACGTCCGATAACGATCCCTCTCCCCGGATATGCATTGCCCTTTAATTCCTGCTCCATTGATACCATAATTTTTTCCTCCTTGTTTTATCTTCTGACGTATTTTTCCTCAAATGCCCTTCTGGGCAGCGGTTTATCAAAATAGTATCCCTGCACAAAGCTCACTTTTGTCCCGTACAGCGCCCGGTACTGCGCCGGACCTTCTATGCCTTCCACACATACCTTCATGCCAATGCTCTGTGCAAGCTCAGCTGTCATGCGAACGAATGCCTGTGCATAAGGGCTCTCCGTCAGTTCCAGTGCGTAGCTCTTATCCACCTTCACCAGATCAAACGGTATCTCCCGGATAAAATTGAACGAAGAATATCCGGTACCGAAATCATCCAAAGCAACCTGTACGCCAAGTGCCTTTAGCCGTTTGATCACACTGATCATCCTCGACTTATCGCTGATCGCAAGACTTTCTGTCACATCCAGTATCAGGTTTGCCGGTCGAAGACCGGTGCTGTTCAGTGCATTTTCCACAAGTTCGGCGACATTGTTCTGTAAGAGCTGTACCGCCGAAAAATTCACCGTCACCTTAAATTCCGGATGCCCGTCTCCATTCCACATCTTGCAGTATTTGCAGGACTCCATCAGCACGTAATTGCCAATGGGATTGATCAATCCGAGGTATTCCGCCAAAGGCAGAAAATCTGCCGGCGTCATAAAGCCCTGCCGCAAACTGTTCCACCTGACCAGTGCCTCTGCACCGACACAGACAGCCATCTCTCCCTCAATATCCATGATCGGCTGAAAATAAATCTCAAATTCATCGCATCCGCCTGCCGTAGCATCTCGCATATTCTTTTCCATATCCAGACGTCTGCCGGATTCGGAATAGATATCCTCGCTATATTTTGCAGCGCGGTTTTTCCCGCCCTTTTTCGCCTCATAAATAGCAATATCTGCTTTTTTCATCAGCTCTGCCACAGTCTCGCCAAACTCAGGGAATGTGACGATCCCGATACTGGCGGTACAATAATAGTCCGCATCCTTCAGGTACCAGGGCCTGCTGAAAATATCCGTTACATTAGCCGTGATCTCATTGATCCGCGGGTAGAGCTCCGGCGGCACGACCAATACAAACTCATCACCGCTGATGCGATAGCATCTGTCACTCAGTCCATTTACTTTCTGCAATGCGTTCGCTACAGATTTCAGGAGTACATCACCGTACTGATGCCCCAGCCCGTCATTGATGTGCTTAAAATCATCCAGATCCAGGTACAGGATAGCTCCGGTCTCGTTATGATCCTTCGCATCTTCAATGAGCATCGCCAGATCCCGCTCACAGCATCTTCTGTTGTAAAGACCGGTGACATAATCCGTATAATCCTGGCGCTCCGCTTTCCGCTGAAATTGTTTCTTATCCGTGATGTCATAGAACGAGTACAGCATGACGTTCTTTCCGTCCGTCCATACGATCTCTTTGTAAGACATCTCGTACCAGCGCAGACTCCTCTCAAAGAAAACCTCAGCAGTGCCTGAATTCGGATTCTTCGCTATACTCCGCTCGATCAGACTGTCGAAAGACCTGTCCTGGATCTCCGCGAAAAAGGTCTCCCGCAGGATCTTATTGGCAAAGATCATGGCGCCTGTACGCTTATCCGTCACATAAACAGCATTCTCCACGTTATCCAGCACCGTCTGCAGCGTTGCATCCGATCCGGAAGACGTTCCGCTCTTCTTACTATGGGTCAACAGCCCCTGCAGCATCTTTACCGCATCCGCTGTGAATTTCACCTCGGAAGGATCCCAGTTATGGTAGCCGCTCCGGTATTCCACTGTCAGAACCATGCGCGATCCGTCCTCTTTCTTCATGACAGGGAACACCATGATCGCCGCCCATCCGTAATAATTCGCTTCCCACATATGCTCGGCCGGAATAGTGCCTGCCGAGTAAACCAGCGGCTTATCCGTCTGAAACAGCGTACATGCATCCAGCCCGGTCACCCGTTCAAACGGTGAAATGATCCCTCGATTGCACCAGCTGGCCAGCACACTCATCGTGCGCTCCACACCGCTGACCTGAAAGATTTCCGCCGACTCCACCTGTAAATGCTGCCCCATAACCCGCAGCCATCGCTCCATTACGATCTCCAACGGATCATCGCTCTCCAGAAGCTGCGCCATACCGGAAGTCGCCTCATTCCGCCGAAGCTCCTTGGACATCTGCTGCTGCTCCAGCAGAACCTTTTTGCCCGCCAATTCCGCCTTCAGACGCTGGAACTTACTCCGATACAACGCCTGACTCATGTCGCGTACCAGATCCAACACCTGGGCAAACTTTCCCTCTTCACGATTGGAACAATCAAACAATAGCCAGTAAAACAAAAACTCATTATCCAATGTAATGGATATAGCAGCTACACGACCTCCGGGGAAAGCTTCCACAGCAGTATCTTCCAACGAATCCGGCTCAACGCGCTCCAATGCTCTTTGGGAATGCGGAGAAATCCGCAATGCCTGAAGCTCGTCTCTCGACAATCCCTCGAACACCCCGGAGCCTGTATTGGATATCTCTGTAATAGATTCTTTTCTACGATTTACACAACAGGCATAAACACCTGCCACTCTGCAGATCTCACTCTGCAAGAGCTGCAGTTCATCCCTGTCTACCAATTGTTGTAATGAAACATTCTGCACGATTGGCCTCCAAACCTTAGGCATTATTATTTATATTTTACCACAATCTGCCATGATTGTACAATCCTTTTGCGAACAAATTGCAAGCAAAAAAGTGGCGCATATACGCCACTTTTCTGTATTTTCGCCTTTTATCGGGAAATCGCTCTCATTAAAAATTCCGCACTTATGCATCCACGCTGTAGTTCGGCGCTTCCTTCGTGATATGAATGTCATGAGGATGGCTCTCCTTCAGGGATGCCGCAGAGATCTTTACAAATCTGCTGTTTGCCTTCAAGGTCTCAATATCTGCCGCACCACAGTACCCCATACCGGAACGTAGGCCACCCATCAGCTGGAATACGGTATCTTCCACGCTTCCCTTGTAAGCCACACGTCCCTCTACTCCTTCGGGAACCAGCTTTTTGGCATTGGTCTGGAAATAACGATCCTTGGAACCGTTCTCCATCGCAGCGATAGAACCCATGCCGCGATATACTTTGTATTTTCTGCCCTGATACAGCTCATACTCACCCGGACTCTCCTCGCAGCCTGCAAACATGCTGCCCATCATGCAGACATTACCGCCTGCCGCGATCGCCTTTGTGATATCGCCGGAGAACTTGATACCTCCGTCAGCGATGATTGGAACACCATATTCCTTCGCCACACTGTAGCAGTCCATGATCGCCGTGATCTGCGGCACACCGATACCTGCCACCACACGAGTAGTACAGATGGAACCGGGGCCGATACCGACCTTTACTGCGTCAGCGCCATTCTCGATCAGAGCTTTGGTCGCTTCACCGGTCGCCACATTACCTGCAATAACCTGAAGCTCCGGATACTTCTCTTTGATCATCTTCAGGCAGTTCAATACGTTCTGGGAATGTCCGTGTGCAGAATCCAGCACAACCACATCCACCTTCGCCTTCACCAGAGCCTCCACACGCTCCAGCACATTTGCAGTAATGCCCACGCCCGCGCCACAGAGCAATCTGCCCTGTGCATCCTTTGCAGCCAGCGGATATTTTACGGTCTTCTCAATGTCCTTGATGGTGATCAGACCTTTCAGATTGTAATCCTCGTCCACAATAGGGAGCTTCTCTTTTCTGGCTGCTGCCAGGATCTTCTTCGCCTCCTCCAGGGTTGTCCCCTCAGGTGCTGTGATCAGATTCTCACTGGTCATGGACTCCTTGATCTTCTTACTGAAATCTGTCTCAAACTTCAGATCGCGGTTTGTGATGATGCCTACCAGCTTTCGTCCTTCCGTGATCGGCACGCCGGAAATCCGGAACTTTGCCATCAATGCATCCGCATCCGCCAATGTATGCTCAGGAGTCAAGGAAAACGGATCCGTGATGACACCGTTCTCGGAACGCTTTACCTTATCTACCTCTTCCGCCTGTGCTTCAATTGACATGTTCTTGTGGATGATACCGATACCACCCTGTCTCGCCATGGCAATTGCCATACGGTGCTCGGTGACCGTATCCATGCCGGCACTCATGATTGGGATGTTCAGCTTGATCGACTTTGTAAGCCAGGTGGTCAGATCCACCTGATTCGGAATCACCTGCGAATAAGCAGGCACCAACAGTACATCGTCAAAGGTAATGCCTTCACCAATAATCTGTCCCATTTTCTCTCCTCCTGTTTGTATTTTTTCATTTGATCTTTAAATATTTCCAATGAGTTTAACAAAGATTACCGTCTCTGTCAAGACGCAAATTCTTCTTGAAAACCTTCTTGAGAACCTTCTCAAAAAGCAAGAGCTGTCAATCCTTAAAAACCTTGCGGGGAGCTACATTCGCAAGCGCTTTAACAAATTCCGGCGAAGGACTTAAGATAACCTTCGAACCGCCTTCATAATACATGGCAAAACGCTCATCCGGCTCCTTTCTCTCCCTTGAAGCGTAATCAAAAACCTTGACATCCCGGTTCTTAAAATTATCCAGATGCCAGGAATGGATCGGCGCAAACGCCTCAATCCGATCCACGCTGTACGTCGCAACGCGTTTTCTTCTGGATTGCGCCACAATCCGGTCCACCGTGATCTCCTTATCCAAATATAGATATTCATATTCGAGAGCTGAGTTGGCCCAGACAACCCCACCGGCTATTCCCGTGATGATTGCCAGCAACAGCGCCGGTGCGATCCAAAGCGTAGCCAGAACAAAAAAGACAGTCAGCGCGAACAGTCCGATCGCAATCGACTTTGCGGTCTTTGATCTGCCGGCTGACACCAGACATTCCACATACATATCACTCATCGTATTTTCCATCCTTCCTATGCATTCCCTTTTCATGATATACCATTCTGTGATAAGTTGCAAGGTTGACTTTCCCGCAAAAAGTCATTATATTATTTAACAAGAACCGGAAAGGAAATACAGAATAAAATTATGGCAGTCATGGACGAATTCCGCGAAGAGCGGGAAATGATAAAACACGGTACCAAAGAACAAAAAATGCAATATTTCAAAGATTACTATCGCACGCCTCTTCTCATCGCGCTCATTATCATAGCATTCTGCGCATATATGATATATCATTATTTTACCGCAAAGGAAACGGCATTTTACGCAGCTCTGCTAAATGCTTCCTCCTACGGCGAGGACGAAACCTTTACGCAGGAATTTGCGGATGCTGTCGGAATCGATACGGACAAATATGATGTCTTTTTTGATATCGGATTTTATTATAAATTTAATTCCCCCGACGAGGATACTCTCATTACCGCGCAGAAGCTGAGCGCCTATACCGGCGCTGCAAGCCTGGATGTCATGCTGGGCAGCGGCCTGGAATTCGCCTCCTTTGCCAACAGTCCCCTTTTCTTTGATATGAGAGACATTATGACCGAAGAACAGATTGCGGCCTATGAACCCTATTTTTACTATGTAGACGAGGCTTTGTTGGAGCGACTTGCGCTCTCCGGTGTCGACTCTGCGGAATTCACGGATTTCCCCGACCCCCGACACCCGGAAGACATGACCAAACCGGTTCCCGTTGCCATATTTGTGGACAGCAGCGAGATTTTAACCCAAAATTTTTATTTCCGGAATTCCGAGGAAAACGGTGTGGCATTGGGAATCTACTCCAACACCACCCACGCGGATCGTGCCTTACAGTTGATCGACTATCTCCTGAACTGATATAGGCTATATGCCCTGCCCTCTTAAAGCAGCTCCACAAGCAGTCTTTTGACGCTTTCCGGATCTGCTTTTCCTTTCATGGCCTTCATCGTCTGACCCACCAGATATCCAATCGCTTTTTCTTTTCCGCCTCGATAATCCGCCACAGACTGCGGATTATCGGCAATGACCTGTTCTACCGTTCTGCGCAGCGCACTCTCATCATGGACAGTTTTCAAGCCCTTTTCTTCCGCATATACCGATGGGTCTATGTCCTCTGTAAACATGACCTCAAAGATCTCCTTTGCCACCGTGGTGGTGATCGCTTTTTGATCCACCAATGCGATCAGTGTCGCCAGATGCGCGGGGGAAAAGCGGATAGCCTCTGCGTCCTCTTCCCGCTCTTTCAAGATCCGCAACGCTTCCCCCATCAGCCAGTTGGAAACCTTTTTGGGCTGAGCCCCCAGCGCCACTGTCGTTTCGAAAAGATCTGCCATATGTTTGGAATCCGTGATGATCCGTATATCATAATCCGGGATCCCGAAAGTCTCCTTATAGCGCGCCATCTTCGCCTCCCTGAGCTCCGGCTGTTTCGCGCGGATCTGTCCGATCCATTCCTCGCTTATATGTACCGGTACCAGATCAGGATCCGGAAAATACCGGTAATCCTGTGCATCTTCCTTGGAACGCATCGTATAGGACATCCCCTTTTGCTCATCCCAACGTCTGGTCTCCTGCACTATTTTCTCTCCGGATTCGATCAGGCCGATCTGCCTTGCGCTTTCCCCTTCAATGGCATGCCGGATAGCGTGAAAAGAATTCAGGTTTTTCATTTCCGTGCGGGTGCCGAGCCCTGCAGCCCCTTTTTCACGCACCGAAATATTTACATCCGCCCGCATGGATCCCTCCTGCAGTTTACAGTCGGAAGCACCCAGATACTGGATCGTCGTACGCAGTTTTTCCAGATAAGCAATGACCTCGTCCGCACTGCGCATATCCGGCTCCGAGACAATTTCGATCAACGGCACGCCGGACCGGTTATAATCCACAAGCGAGCTTCCCTCCGTCTCGTCATGGATCAGCTTACCGGCATCCTCTTCCATATGGATCTCATGAATACCGATGCGTTTCCGGTTCCTCTCTCCCTCCTGCACGCCATACAATCCATTACTGCATTCCTTCGTCATATTGTCTTCCGCAGTTTCAATCTCCACATAACCGTTCCGGCAAACTGGCAGATAAAGCTGGGAAATCTGATAGTTCTGCGGATTATCCGGATAAAAATAGTTTTTCCTGTCAAATTTACAGTACTGCGTAATGCTGCAATTGGTAGCCAATCCTACTGCAATAGCATATTCCACCACCTGCCTGTTCAACACCGGCAACGTCCCCGGCATTCCTGTACATACCGGACAGGTGTGCGTATTGGGTGCACCACCGAACGCGGTAGAACAGCCGCAGAAAATCTTGGTTTTGGTGGCAAGTTCCACATGAACCTCCAATCCGATAACAATTTCATATTCTTTCGTCATGAGCTATCCTCTCCCGTTCTGACTTCCGGCATCTGCTTTTATGGCCTGTTCATAGGTATATGCAGCACGGAGGATCTTTTTTTCCTGAAAACAATCTCCTATAAGCTGCAGACCGATCGGCAATCCTGCTTTGTCCTCTCCGCAGGGCACACTGATACCGGGCATTCCGGTCAGATTCGCGGAGATGGTATAAATATCGCTGAGATACATTTTCAACGGATCCGACAGACTCTCCCCAAGCTTTGGCGCGGTTGTGGGCGCCACCGGTCCCAGGATCACATCATATTTTGCGAAGGCCTCATCAAACACCTTTTTGATCAAGGCTTTTACCCGCAGCGCTTTCAGATAATAAGCATCATAGTAACCGGAGCTTAGTACAAAAGACCCCAACAGGATACGGCGCTTCACCTCCACGCCGAACCCCTGGGCTCTGGTCTTTTTATACATGGCGTGCAGGTCTCCCGCCTCAGCCGCCCGGTATCCATACTTGATCCCGTCAAACCGTTCCAGATTGGAGCTCGCCTCAGCCGATGCGATCGTATAATAGGCAGGGATCGCATATTTTACCAGACCGAGATCAAATTCTTCCACGAAGGCACCTTTTTGACCCAGCACCTCCGCTGCGGTCAGAACGGCCGTTCTCACTTCCGGATCAAGTCCGTCTTTCAGATAATCCCGCGGTATGCCGATCCGCATCCCCTGCACATCCTCCTGCAGCGCTTTCGTAAAATCATTTCCCGCACATAGGGCTTCCCCGGACTTTACTCCGTCTTTCCCCGGGATCATCTGCTCTCTGTCCACCGACGTGGAATCCTTATCGTCCCGTCCCGCAAGGATTTCCAATATGGTTGCGCAATCCCGCACATCCTTTGCCAAGGGTCCGATCTGATCCAGTGAGGAGCCGTAGGCGATCAGACCATACCGCGACACCGTCCCGTAGGTAGGCTTCATGCCCACCACGCCACAGTGAGATGCAGGCTGTCTGACAGATCCGCCGGTATCCGACCCCAACGCGGCAAAGCACTCTTTTGCCGCCACCGCAGCCGCCGAGCCTCCGGAAGATCCCCCCGGCACATACCCTGTATGATGCGGATTTTTCGTCACGCCGAAATATGACGTCTCCGTTGTACTCCCCATGGCAAACTCGTCCATGTTGGTCTTGCCGATGATGACAGCGCCTGCCGCTCTCAGCTTCTCCACAGCCGTCGCACTATAGCCCGGCACAAAATGTTCCAGAATTTTAGAGGAACAGGTTGTCCTTATCCCTTCCGTGCACATATTATCTTTGACAGCAACCGGAACCCCGGCCAAAGGTCCTGTCAAATTTCCCGCATCAATCCCTGCCTGTATGAGATCCGCCTGTTCCCATGCGTTCTCCCGCATCAAAGTGACATAACAATGCAGTTCCTTCTCTCTGGCATCGATCTGCGCAAAGACAGCCTCCAATGCCTCTGCAACTTTTATCTCGCCCTGCCTGATCCTCTCTGACAATTCCACCGCGGTATGATCCAAAATCTTCATCAGCTTCCCTCTTGTTTTCTTTCCGTACTTTCACGCATCCACCCGTGCACTCCGGTCACGCAAACGTCTGCGGTACTACAAACATCCCGCTCTTTTCCTCCGGTGCATTTGCCAGGATCATCTCCCGCATATCTCCATTGGTCACGACATCCTCCCGAAACACATTTTCCATCGGGAAAATATGAATCACCGGTTCTATCCCCTCCGTGTCCAATTCATCCAATTGATCGATATACTCCAGCATTTTCTCCATGTCCAGCTTCGCCTGCACTTTCTCATCCTCCGAAAGCTCCAGTTTCGCCAGGATACTCACATTCTCAATCACCGCATCGTCAATTACTTTCATTTTGCATCCTCCTCACCATCGCCTCTCTGTCCGCGTATCCTATATCAGTCCAGGCAATCGATAGAAAAAGTCCCGAAATGCCTTTCCATTTCGGGACAGATTAATCTTCCTGATCATTTATGGAGCAGCCAATATTTCATCTCGGCAATCTCCCAATCGGTCAGATTGTCGATATCCTGAACCTCCAGCTCCGACACAATAAGCGGCAGGATGTTCCCCACCATAAGCTTCCGGTTCTTTTGAAATGCTTCCGTCCGGAACACATAAAACTGCCCTACATCGTGATAATGCGGCACCAGATCCTGGGACCGGCTGTCCAGATACTCCGGATACTCAAACACCAGCTTACCATCCCTGACGATCATAGCACGCTGAGGCGGATAGGAAAACGCCACCACCGGGATCAATGTATCCGCATCGGACCGTTCCAGCTCCTCCACCGCCTTTTGCAGCTTCTCCGGTGTCACAAAAGGTGCTGTCGGATAAATGCACACACCGAGGTCAAATCTCTCCCCTCGCTTTTCATATTCCTCAAGCACTTCCAGCAACACGTCGTTCGTAGTGGCAAAATCATTCGCCGTATCCGCGCTGCGGTAAAAAGGCACCTCCGCCCCATACTGCTTTGCGATGCCCGCGATCTCCTCATCATCCGTGGAAACCATGACCGTGTCAAACATCCCGGATTGCACTGCCGCCTCTATAGAATATGCCAAAATCGGTTTGCCGCAAAACTCTTTGATATTTTTACGGGGAATGCGTTTGCTCCCCCCCCGCGCTGTAATGATTGCAATCCGTTTCATATATTGTCCTTTCTTTTGCAAGAAGTCTGTCTCCTGATGCATGTCTCATTTTATCATAAACTCGAAAGCCCGCTGCTTCGCAGCTCTTTTTTTCTCGTTAAAACATGTAAGAAAAACAAATGTCTGCTTCGCAGCCGCTTGTTTTTCTTTTGCATGTTTTATTTTATCATAATTCCTAAGGAACCGCAACCGGATTGCTTTTTAAGTCTTTATGATATTTTCTCCAAAAACTCCTGCATGCAGGACACTTCCAAACCAATCTGGAACCAGTTTCTCAGAATCCCAACATCATTTTCCGCATCTATTTTATGCCTCAGATCCTCTGGGACTTGTCCTCGCTGCTCCAGCAACCGGATCAGTAAGTCCTTGGTCGTACGCTCTATCCCTCGTGCCTCATACCAATCTGCCAACCCCTTCATTTTCTGTAATCCCTCCTTCACTTCTTTGGTCGGCTTAACGCCATAATCCTGCTCTAATATTCTGATTTTTTCACCGGATGAAAGATTTTGGGAAAAAATAGTTCCAAGATATCCATGCAGATCTGTCACCTTCTTTTGATAACTGTTCTCATTCAATCCAATCAATGTCACATTCAGAAGATCATATCTGTGTCGTTCTAAATCGGTTTCACCCACAATATTCTTGGGCATAATACTATAACTTGTAACAGTATCCGCCTCTATTTGAGGTGCATTCAGACACAACCAAATAGAATACACCTTCTTGATTCCATCATAATCCTCTCCGGTAAATTCCGTATCCATCTGCGCAGATATCATGCGGCAACAATAAAAAACACCTCTGGGTACCAGATCATAGCCCGGGTAAAAGTCATTCTGTATCTCTATATTCAGCAAAATCTTGATATGCTCCTTCTCCGGTATACATACATAAAAGCGCACATCATATGTGATCCTTCCTTCCCCAGGCACAGAATCTTCTGTGTTCATGCCGATAATTGCTTCCGTTTTACTCTTCTGACCTGTTTCCGATGTCAACGGCACCTGGGAAATCTCTATGCCTTCAATAAAAGTCTCAATCTCTTGCAATTCATACCCGCTTAACTCAGCCACATTGCTCTGTAAAATTCTCGCCAAAACCCCTTTATCCGCTGTAATCTTCTTGGCTTCCGCATCCAATTCCGTCCTGCCAGCATATGCGTCAAGGCTTTTGCTTAAATAAGTAATCGGTTCCATTTATGCTCCTTTCTGTTTTCTTAGGTATGACAGAAAAGAATGTTAAAAACAGGCTATCTGACAACTGTTATCTGCCATATCTGTTCAGTTTGTATAATTATCCATTCACAGTGAAATATGGCGATACGCCAGATATGCACATTGAATTACGATGTGATCATTGTAATACAATATTTATCAGCAGTCAATACTTTATTTTAATTCAGCAGTTCCGTAGACTCTCTTTTTGAATCTCTCCTGCCCTCTGCAAAACAGGCAGCTCTCTGTTTGCGATCAGCCGCCCCAGTTTTGTACATGAGCATTTCTCATATTCCCTGACAGCCTCATCATACGATAACCGCAGCGTTGATAGATGGAACCTCTCTATTTCGTCCTGCGTTAGATTTTTCTCGCCCAATGCCTTTACTTTACAGAGATAATAATTGTTGATATTATGCCGGTGGATCAGATTGTAAAAATCACTTACCACCCCTATCTTACATAGGATTTCCACATTCACTCCCAATTCTTCCTTCAACTCCCGCCTAAGCGCCGCGCCAAGCTCCTCGCCCTGCTCCACACCGCCTCCGGCCGTCTCGATCAATGTCACTTTTCCGAAATCATCATCACGCTCTGCCCTGACAAAATAATAATACCCTTCCTCGTCCACGACGATTGCCCTGACGATCGTTCTGTCGTGGTCAGTATAGGAGAACGGCCACTCTGTATCCTGCAAACTGATTTGGACTTCATCATGCTTTAACATATCATTTTACTCAACTTTCCTGATTAACAATCTGCATAAATTCTACCTCATCTGAATTTCTCCAAACGGTAAAGCAATCCATTTTCTAATTCAGCATTTCCATCCTTGTAATCATATCCCATTTTACGGTAAAAACCTACCGCAGTAATGGAGGCTGGTATTTCAATTCGTTTTGCTCTTAGAAAGTATTCATCGCGTTCGAGAGCGTCTATAATCTGCCTGCCTATTCCTTTTCCCTGATATTCAGGCAGAACGAATATAGTGAGCAAAATACTTTCCGTAATACTCCCCCAAAAG
>CADBNO010000047.1 GCA_902796105.1 uncultured Lachnospiraceae bacterium
CAAAAATGTCCCGTTTAAAAGGATCCGCTGCAGTACCTGCGGCAAAACCGGACACTTGAAGCTCCATTCCCGCTACAGCCGCGATTGTACCCACACTGTCCATGGCTGCATGGAAGACATAATCAATATTCTTAACGCTCCTGAGGCTCCGTCGAATCCCATATCAGTCGCAGCATATGCTTTGATGATAAACGATAGCTGCTCATCAGTCTCACTTGCCATTCTATTGGCATAGCTTCGCCACAGCACCGCCCGCCATCTCAGGCAGACCGTCCCATGTCGTCATCCTTATGCCCCGTGTCCTCACCCGCCGCGCGCGAAGTCGTCGTCCGGGAGTCTTGTCCACGTTTCTTCGTTTCTGCCTGCAGATCGGTTGCCCGCTGCCCGACAGTTATAGTCCAATTAATATCTCTGATCACATGCCCCTGCTTGCCATCCGCACAGGCTATGCGCTCTCCAGCATCTTCTTGTATTCCTCGCCGGTCATCTTGCCCTTTACCTCCAGGCCGACCCACATTTTCCGCGGCTCGTTGAACAGCGAGATCTCAATCTCGGCAACCCGCTTATGCCGGTTGATCCATTTCACGGATTCGGAGAAAGCATCGAGCGGTCCCTGGCTGACGATCAGCTTCTCATCCACCAGATACCCCACAGAAGTCCGGATACATTCGTTCTCGTCCATCAGCGTCCGGAGCACTTCCTCTTCCTCCGCACGGATGGGATAGAACCCGCCGCCGATGCACACCGGCGTCACCACATCGGCGATCCGCCGCAGCATCTTCTCCAACTCCTCGCCCTTCGTGCTTTCGATGAAGACATATCCCGGGAAAGCCGTCTCTGTCACCATCTTCCACTGCTTCTGGTAGAGCTTCTCAAACTGACAGACAGGCACAAAAAGATCAGCCGCGATATCCCGGCTGAGCGCTTTTTTGCATTTTTCCACAGCAGCCTGTTCCCTGCCGCTTGTTGTCTGCACTACATACCACATGCTCCGACCTCTTCCCAACCTGCACGTTTCCGTGCTATCGCACGCTCCCGCATGCCTCCAAAAGAAAACAACTATCAGAAAGTGTACTTTTTGATAGTTGTCTATAGAAATATGAAATTACTTGAATCAGAGTCTCTCTGCGCCGCGCATGAGGGTTGTGCAGACTGCACGATCGGAAGCCACTGGAAGGGAGGATGCTGTTGACTTTTAAGCGGATTGGGCATAAACTTTAATAAAGTGCTATCATGGATCAGTTCGAAAGGAGTACTCATGGGAATCTATTTAAATCCGGGGAACAGTGGGTTTCAAAGAATTATAAGTAGCGAATATGTTGACAAGACAGGCTTAATTAGTCTTATCAATGATTCGATAGGAAAGATAAACAATCTGACTTGTATCAGCAGGCCGCGCAGATTTGGAAAATCCTTTGCGGCACAGATGCTCTGTGCTTATTATGATTGCTCCTGTGATTCGCACGAACTGTTCGATGATAAGGATATTGCGAAGACGGATGGATACCTCAAACACTTGAATCAGTATTATGTGATCAATCTTGATATTACGGGCTTTATTTCAGCAGCACAGAGGGAAGGCATATTACTAAAAGATGTGCCGACCATGATCAGTGATAGAATTTTGGCTGAAGTGAGAGAAATGTACCCGGAGATTGCCGGCGAAGGCGATCTTACGGAAAGTTTAGTTCGCTGTGCAGAAAAGACAGGGAAAAAGTTCGTGTTCATCATTGATGAATGGGATGCTTTAATCCGCGAGGCGAAAAGTGAAGCGGAAACTCAGAAACGGTACCTAAATCTTTTAAGGGAGTGGTTCAAAAATAACAGTTTTACGCCGAAGGTTGTGGCGGCTGCCTATATGACGGGAATCCTGCCCATCAAGAAGGACGGCTCACAGTCTGCCATTTCGGATTTCACGGAATATCCGATCCTTGATCCGGCAGAATTTGCACGGTATACCGGTTTCACGGAAGAGGAAGTGCATGCGATATGCGATAAGCACGGGCTGGACTTTGAAGAGGCGAAAAACTGGTATGACGGATATGATCTTCCGGAAATTGGCGCAATCTATAATCCGTATTCCGTCATGATGGCGGCTCAAAAGAAGAAATTCAGTTCTTATTGGAAAAAAACATCGGCGGCGGAATCCCTTATGACATATATCAATATGGATTTTGAGGGCTTACAGGAAGTTATTTCCAGACTGATCGCCGGTGAGGAAATTGAAGTTGACACGGATGGGTTTGAAAATGATTTCGAAACATTCCGAAGCAGGGATGATGTGCTGACGCTGTTGATCCATCTGGGATACCTTGCCTGGAATGAGGAGGAAGGATGTGCACGCATTCCAAATGAGGAGATTCGGACGGAATTCAGAAAAATATTGAAGGACAGGAATGTAAATCAGGGATGGCTTAAGCTGCTTTCGCATTCCCAAAAGCTTTTGGCGGATACCCTTGCCGGCAACTCTGCAGATGTGGCAAAGGCTATAGATGCAGTGCGCCAGACACAGTATGCGCCGACATTTTACAATGATGAGCAGGCTCTTAGATATGTAATCAAATTTGCGTATATTGTTGCAATAGATCAGTATCTCAAGGTAGAAGAATTGCCATCCGGTAAGGGAATTGCTGATGTGGTGTACCTACCCAAGAAAAAATCGTTGCTTCCGGCGTTGATCGTAGAGTTGAAATGGGATAAGACAGCGGGGGGAGCCTTAGAACAGATGAAGGACAGAAATTATCCTGCGATACTTCGGGATTACGGCGGAGAGATTGTGATGATCGGAATCAATTATGATTCCAAGACCAAGCAACACACCTGTCAGATTGAGAACATTTAATATGGCAGCTTGGGGGATGCAGTTATTAAATCTGCCATAAATTTTGGTAATTTTGAGACTTTTTTCTACTTACATTATCTAAAAAAAATATTGCATGCCGCAGAAAATTGTGTTAGTATTTTTAAGGATTTGGGGCTATCAAAAGGTACACATTTTGATAGTCCCTTTTCTATTTCCAATTACAGCTTTGTCGCGCCCTTTCCCTCACCGGGCAAGGCCGCACCTGCACGTTTCACTCATTCCCCCGGTAGGCCTTCAATCTTCGATAAAATGTCGCCTGACTCATCTCGCATTCCTCCCTTGCCTCCTCCAATGTCATATCACCGTTCTCCCACCGCCTCACGATCTCTCCGAAATCCTCAGGCACCAGAATCCGCGGCCTGCCAAACTGCACTCCCTTCGCCTTCGCCGCAGCGATCCCTTCCTCCTGCCGCTTTCGGATATTGCTTCGCTCATTATCCGCCACAAAGGACAGGATCTGCAGCACCAGATCCGCAATAAAAGTTCCCATCAGATCCTTCCCGTTCCGGGTATCCAATAACGGCATATCAATGACACAGATATCCGCTCCGATCTCCTTCGTCAGGATCCGCCACTGCCTCTGGATCTCCTCATAATTACGCCCCAGCCTGTCAATACTCAACACATACAGCAGATCCCCTTCCCTCAGCCTCTTACACAATCTTTGATACTGCGGACGGTTAAAATCCTTTCCAGACTGCTTGTCCATGTAAATATTCTTCTCCTCTACCCCCGCCTTCCTCATACTGATCACCTGCCGATCCTCATTCTGATCCGTACTCGACACACGGACATACCCATAAACACGCTTCATCCCACACCTCCTTTCGCAACCCGATACTCAAAACCTCTCTCCGCCGATCATCCCTTTCCCGCGCACTCCCATCCCCTCCTTTGTGCCCTTGCGCAATCCCCCTTTGCATCCCTATTCCGCCAATCCCGAATTGTGCATGCCCTGCGCATCCCTCATTCCGCCAATCCTGAATTGTGCATGCCGTATACTTCACAAGTAGGGCGTTTGAGGACGTCAGTACTTAGACTGCGTACTTTGCAGTCTTAGTACTGCTACGTCCGAAATC
>CADBNO010000048.1 GCA_902796105.1 uncultured Lachnospiraceae bacterium
AACGCAAAACCGATTTTATGGGCATTCATTGTTGGCCTTTTTCCAGGTGTCTTTGAAGAAACAGGTCGGCTTGTGGCTTATAAGACCGTGCTTAAGAAAAGAAAAAACAGAGAGACTTCTATTTCACATGGGATCGGGCATGGTGGCTTTGAAGTGATATTTTTAATGGGTGTCGCATATGCAACCTACATTGCGTATGCGGTAATGATCAATGCAGGAACATTTGGAACTGTCGTGGATCAGGTAATGGCGCAGGCTCCAGATCAAGCAGATGCACTTATGACTGTGGCAAGTGGAATTGCTTCATTCTCTTTTGTTAATCTAGGTATGAGCATTATAGAAAGAACATTTGCTGTGCTGTTCCACATCGGAGCATCAATAATTGTATTTTATGCCTGCAAGGACAAGGGCAGATTCTGGCTGTATCCGCTGGCAATTCTTTTACATACAGCGATGGATTTTACTGCAGGATTGACAACTGTAGGAGTATGGAAGTTGCCTGTATGGGCGCTTGAAGGGATAATTGCAATATTCGGAGTATTAACATTCTGCGGAGCCTTCTTCCTGCTTTATAAAAAGGATGCCAGAAAAGAAGCGATTTCTTAGTATATAAATTTCAGAATAATGAAATAAAGGGGAATTATGAAGGAATATAGACTGCCGCTCATAATGTTCGCAATATTTGAAATAGTTGCTGTAACGCTGTGGTTGACCAAAGATAATTTGTTTTATCTGTTCAACTTCAGCTATATTGGCCTATCAATATCATTAGGAGTTTTACTTTTTATAAAGAAATATAAATATGCCAGACGTATAGTGCAGCTGCTTGTCGGTTTATATATGTTGATCTATCTGGGACTCATCTGTCAGGAAAATATGCAGATTGAAGGGTTCTGGTATTATCTTTTCACAGGGGTTTTTGAAGCGGCAACAATACATTATGCTGTTGCAAAGATATTCGGACCGCTCATCTTTGGAAGAGGATGGTGCGGATATGCCTGCTGGACGGCGATGGTGTTGGATTTTCTTCCGTATAAAGAGCCAAAGGAGCCAAGGCGAAACTTAGGGTGGATCCGATATATTACTTTTGCGGCATCATTGATATTTGTATCGACATTATTCCTTGCAAAAGTCGGACATATAGAACATATCATGTTTTGGTCGTTTGTAGTTGGGAATATAGTGTATTACGGAATCGGTATAGCTCTGGCATTTGCTTTTAAGGATAACAGAGCATTTTGTAAATACATCTGCCCCATAACTGTATTCTTAAAACCGATGAGTTACTTTTCGCTGATACGGATAAAGTGCGATAAAGAAAAATGTATATCCTGCGGTAAATGTAAGCGGGTTTGTCCCATGAATGTGGATGTGACGGATAATTCCAGGAAGCGCGAGAATGGAACGGAGTGTATTCTGTGCATGGAATGCGTGAAAAACTGTCCGAAGAATGCACTTTGAATAACTGTTTGTGTGGCTAATGTGTAACACATTATATCAAAAGATAATATGAGAAACTTTGAGAGAGTCGTGTAACAGCGGCTCCTTTTTCATGTCCGGAGGGAGGTGGCTATTTGTATCCGGTCAGCGAGGCTTTTCTTGAAGCGCTAAAACAAGTACAAGAAAACATTGCTAGACCGGCAGGGGAACGATGCTGGAATAAAAGGCGTGATTTAGATTTGAATTTATTTGCAGGTGATAGCAATTTGGTCTTGAAAAAACGCATCCCCAAGGAGCGGTAAAGACCTTAGTTTCCACGAGACGTGATAAAATTCTTGAAATATTTTTGATAAATGAATACAATAGTAAATAGTTGCTGATCCTGTATGAAACAGGTGATATGAATTGAGGAATGTCCCTAAAAGAGCGGGGAAAGAGATGAGAGACATATACAATATATCTGAACGGTAAGGAAAAACCATGAAAGAAAAGACCATGAAAGATAAAGCGACAAGAAACAGAACCATTGATTTTTCCATTGACGAAGGACGTGAATACATAGACAGATGTATAACGAGTGAGGCTTCGCTCGATATGCCCGATTCGATAAGAAATCAATTTATTCTCGGTGATTGCTTCGAAATTATGGAAAAACTGCCAAAGAAGTTTATTGATCTGCTTATTGTGGATCCGCCTTATAATCTGGCGAAGGATTATCATGGAAATAAGTTTAACAGAAAAAGTTGGGAGGACTATAGGGAATATACCGTTTCATGGCTTGAAAAGGTTATTCCGCTTTTGAAGGATACAGCCTCCGTTTATGTGTGTTGTGACTGGAGATCCAGTCTGGTTATTGGTGACGTGCTTTATCATTATTTTAAGGTTCGCAACAGGATCACATGGCAGCGGGAAAAGGGCAGAGGAGCCATGTCAAATTGGAAAAACGGAATGGAGGATGTTTGGTTCGCAACTGTCGGAGATACATATACGTTCAACCTTGAGGCTGTAAAAATACGAAAAAAGGTGATGGCTCCCTATAAAGTTGAGGGAAAACCGAAGGGCTGGGAAGAGACCAAAGAGGGGAATTTCAGAAATACCTGTCCCTCGAACTTTTGGGATGATATTTCTGTTCCGTATTGGTCGATGCCGGAGAACACAGCACATCCGACGCAAAAACCCGAGAAATTGATCGCAAAACTGATCCTGGCAAGCAGTAATGAGGGGGATGTTGTCTTTGATCCGTTTGCGGGTTCCGGAACCACTGCAGTTACAGCAAAGAAATTGAAACGGGACTATGTTGTGATCGAGCAGAATGAAGTATATGGTGCATGGGCGCAGAAAAGGCTGGAAATGGCAGAAGAAGATACTTTGATCCAGGGATATCATGACGGTGTGTTTTGGGAGAGAAACTCTTTTTCCGAACAAAAGAAAAATAAAAGCAGGTATTAAGCGGTTGCAAAACAAAACCGCAGAGCATATAATAAACCCATATGGTTATAGAAAGCAGGCTGAGAAACGTTATGTCAGAAGTTGTGCAGAAATTTTTGCGTTATGTGAAGATAGATACGCAGTCGAACGAGGGATCCGATACTACACCCAGCACGATGAAGCAGCATGAGCTTGCGCAATTGCTGGTGAAGGAGCTGGAAGAGATGGGGGCGGCGGAGATCGTATATGACAGGGAGCATTGTTATGTCTATGCATCTGTGCCGGCTGCAAAGGGATATGAACCGGCGCCGATATTGGGCTTTATCTCGCATATGGACACTTCACCTGCGGTGACGGATACGGGGGTGAAGCCGCGTATGGTGGAGCACTATGATGGCGGGGATATTGTGCTGAATGAGGCACAGGGAATTGTCATGCGGGTGTCGGATTTTCCGGAGCTTGCAGGACTTGTCGGAAAAGATCTGATCGTCACGGACGGAACGACACTTCTGGGGGCAGATGACAAGGCCGGTATCGCGGAGATCATGACCATGGCGGAATATCTGCTGAAACATCCGGAGGTTCCTCATGGGAAGATCCGCATCGGGTTTACGCCTGATGAAGAGATCGGATGTGGGGCGGATCATTTTGATGTGAAGCTGTTTGGGGCAGATTATGCCTTTACTGTGGATGGCGGCGCATTGGGAGAGCTGGAGTACGAGAATTTCAACGCGGCGGGCGCGAAGCTGTATGTGTATGGATGCAGCGTGCATCCCGGAGATGCGAAGAACAAGATGCGCAATGCGATTTTGATCGCACAGGAATTCCAAAGCCTGCTTCCGGTGGCACAGAATCCCATGTATACCGAAGGGTATGAGGGCTTTTTTCATCCGGATACCATAAGCGGGAACGTGGAGAAAGTGCGGGTGGATTATATTATCAGAGATCATGACAGGGAGCTTTTCGAGCAGAAAAAAGCATTGTTCTTAGAGTGTGCAGCGTTTTTGAACAAGAAGTATGGAGACGGCACAGTAGCGGTAGATATGAAGGATTCTTATTATAACATGAAGGAAGTTCTTGAACCGCACATGCATCTGGTTGACAATGCCTGTGCAGCGATGAAGGAGCTGGGAATAGAACCTGTCGTGACCCCGATCCGTGGCGGGACAGACGGAGCCAGGTTATCCTTTATGGGCTTGCCGTGTCCGAATCTTTGTACCGGAGGCGCCAATTACCACGGGCGATATGAATACGCCTGTGTGCAGTCCATGGAGGCTGTGGTGGAGATCCTGGTGAAGCTGGCAGAGAGATATAGCGGAGATAAATCATATTAAAGCAAAGTGCAGTAAGACAGATGTAGTAAGACAGTAAGGCAGATACCATAAGGCAGATGCCTTGAGGAAGGAATGCAGAAAGGTAATCAGAATGACTGAAGAGATAAAGCGGAGTCAATCATCCGCAGACGAGGCGGCACGTCAGCAGCAGTTTATGGACAAGTGTAAAGTGTATGTCGCGGATTTTGCGGACAGGCATGGGCGATCCCCAAGGGCTTGTGTGGTCACCTTCGGGTGTCAGATGAACGCCAGAGATTCGGAGAAATTGATCGGAATCCTGCACCATGTGGGGTATGAGATCACGGAGGACGAAAACGCAGATTTTGTAATTTATAATACCTGTACAGTGCGTGATAATGCCAATCAAAGAGTATACGGCAGACTGGGGGAACTGAAAGGGTATAAGCGGCGCAACCCGGAGATGAAGATCGCATTGTGTGGCTGCATGATGCAGGAGCCCACTGTCATCGAAAAGATCAGGAAGAGCTACAGCTTTGTGGATCTGTTGTTCGGAACCCACAATATCTTTAAGTTTGCGGAACTCTTATGTGCCACTTTTGAGCAGGAAGGCATGCTGATCGACATCTGGAAGGATACCGACCAGATTGTGGAGGATCTGCCGGTGGAGCGAAAGTATGCCTTCAAGTCCGGCATCAATATCATGTTCGGCTGCAATAATTTCTGCACCTACTGTATTGTACCTTATGTGCGGGGCAGGGAGCGCAGCAGAGAGCCCAAAGATATTTTGCGGGAAATTGAAGATCTGGTGGCTGACGGCGTGGTTGAGATCATGCTGCTCGGTCAGAATGTGAATTCATACGGGAAAAATTTAGAGCACCCGATGAGCTTTGCCGAGCTTTTGCGTGAGGTGGAGAAGATTGAAGGCTTACAGAGGATCCGTTTTATGACTTCTCATCCGAAGGATCTGTCGGATGAGCTGATCCGGGTGATGAAAGAGTCAAAGAAAATCTGTCGACATTTGCATCTGCCTTTGCAGGCCGGTTCGTCAAGGATCCTGAAAGCAATGAACAGATGTTATACGAAGGAGCAGTATCTGGAGCTGGCGGATAAGATCCGCAGAGAGATTCCGGATATGGCGTTGACTACGGACATCATGGTAGGATTTCCCGGAGAGACCGCTCGGGATGTGGAGGAGACTATTGATGTGATCCGGAAAGTGCAGTATGATAACGCCTTCACCTTTATCTATTCCCAAAGGACAGGGACGCCGGCGGCAGCTATGGAGCAGGTGCCTGAAGAGGAAGTAAAGCGCAATTTTGATAAGGTCCTGAAAACCGTGCAGGACACCGCCAGAGAGCGGGTGGCGCGTTATCAGGGGCAGGTCATGGATGCGTTGGTGGAGGAGGTCAATGAAAACGATCCAACGTTGATGACAGGGCGTCTCTCCAACAATACACTGGTACATTTCCCGGGGGATAAATCATTGATCGGGCAGATCGTCGATGTGTCGTTAGATGAGTGCCATGGGTTTTATTATATGGGACACAGAGTGTGATATGCATCAGAAAAAAGGAGGCAGCATAATTGGTATCGCTATTTTACGGCAGCGTGTTCGCGGTATCGCTGATATGCGCGGCGATTTACATATTCATGTGGCATAAGCATTTTGATGTAAACTTTACGCTGATTTTTACGCTTGTGCCGATTTCCTGTCTGGGATATCTGCTGTTATCCCTGACGGAGACACTTGACGGGGCGGTCCTTGCCCAGAAGATCGTTTACATTGGCGGCAGTTTCCTGCAGTTGTTTATTGTTTTCAGCATTTTTAATCTGTGTCAGATCCATTTGCCGAACTGGCTGCGGTCACTGATGTTTTCAGTCTGTGCCGTTGTCTATGCTTCTGTTCTTACCATCGGGTATAAGGACTATTTTTATAGAGAGGTGTCCTTTGCCATTGTGGACGGAAACAGGATATTGACGAGAGAATACGGCTTCATGCATACGGTTTTTTATATCGTGTTGTGTGCCATGGTTTTTTTGACGGGCGTCATAGCCATTCTTTATTCGTGGATCAAAAAGAAAGATGTGCCGAGACGGCTCCTGGTCTTGTTGATGATACCCGATGTGGTATGTGTGATGACCTATTTTGGTTTTATTAAGATTTTGGGGAGTAACATAGATCTGGTTTCCCTCGGCTATATCATTGCAGAGTTTACCTATCTTCTCATTGCACATAGAGTGAATCTGTATGATGTGAGCAATACAGTGATCGATTCCTATGTGCAGGAGCAAAAGGTGGGATATGCATCTTTTGATTTTGATCTCCGCTATCTTGGAAGCAATGACGTGGCTAAGAAGCTTATGCCGGAGCTGGCTGAGGTGGCAGTGGACGAAAAATTTACGAATAAACCGTTGCAGAGGCGGATGTGCCATTTCCTGAACAGTTTCAAACAGAGCCCGGAAAATAATGAATTTGTGTACACGGTGCATGGTGCGGATGGGAATGAGGAAGAGGACAGGATCTACAATGTCAATGTCAATTTCCTCTATGACGGGAAACGTAAACGCGGATACCTTGTGACTTTTATGGATGATACCGCGAACAAAAAGTATATCCGGCTGCTGGATACCTATAATGAGAAGCTGCAGAATGATGTGGAGGACAAAACCCGGTACATTGTAGAGATGCATGATAATCTGATCATGAGTCTGGCGATGATGGTGGAAAGCAGGGACAATTCCACAGGAGGTCATATCAAACGGACCAGTGAGGGAGTCCGGATCCTGATCGATGAGATCGTAAAGGAGGGTGTGCTTGCATTGTCTCCGGAGTTTTGCAAGGATGTGATCAAAGCGGCGCCTATGCATGATCTGGGAAAGATAGCCGTCGATGATGCAGTGCTCAAGAAACCCGGACGCTTTACGGATGAGGAATATGAGAAAATGAAGACACACGCAGCGGAAGGCGCAAGGGTGATACATGAGATACTTCTCCACACAGACGATGAGTCCTTTAAGATCGTGGCGGAGAATGTGGCACATTATCATCATGAGAGGTGGGACGGATCCGGTTATCCCGAAAAACGCAAGGGAGAACAGATCCCGCTGGAAGCCAGGATCATGGCTATTGCGGATGTCTATGATGCGCTGGTGAGCAAGCGAGTCTACAAGGAAGCATTTGATTTTGAAAAGGCGGATCGTATCATCATGGAGGGGATGGGAACGCAGTTTGATCCCGGTCTGCGGTCTGCTTATGAGAAGGCCAGACCAAGGCTTGAGGAATATTATGGGAAAGAGCAGGATACAGATTAATGTATACGGATTGTTTCTCAAAATAAACTTGCTTTCTACTGTAAAAAGGGCTATTATAGCAATCGTGTGATTTGTGTAGGCGACAGATATCAAATCATGCGATTGTTTGATTTTGAGAATTGATAAGGAGAACAACTATGGATAAATTAAAACCGAAACTATTTTCCGTCATGAAGGGATACACGAAGGAGCAGCTGGTCAAGGATATTGTTGCCGGGATCATTGTGGCGATCATTGCCCTGCCGTTATCGATCGCTCTGGCATTAGCGTCCGGAGTAACACCGGAAAAGGGTATCTATACGGCGATCGTGGCAGGATTTGTGATTTCTTTTTTGGGCGGGAGCAGAGTACAGATTGCCGGACCGACGGCTGCGTTTGCGACCATCGTTGCGGGGATCGTGGCAGAGAACGGTATGGAAGGGCTTGCGTTAGCTACGGTCATGGCGGGGATCCTGCTTGTGCTGATGGGATTTTTCCGCATGGGAAATCTGATCAAGTTTATCCCCTATACCATTACGACCGGATTTACGACAGGTATCGCAGTGACGATCTTTGTGGGGCAGATCAAAGATTTTCTGGGACTTCAGATCATCAGTGAGGAACCTTTGATCGAAACAATTGATAAGCTGAAGGCAGTGATCATCTTCTGGCCTACTGTGAATTCTCAGGCGGTGATCGTGGGGATGGTGTGTATGGCGATCCTGATCGGATGGAATTATCTTCCCGGATTTTGTAAGAAGATACCGGCTTCATTGATCGCGGTGATCGTGAGCATTGCTATGGTGAAAGGGTTACATATGCGTGTGAACACGATCGGAGATCTGTATGAGATTTCCAACAAGCTTCCGGTATTTACCATGCCGCAGATCAGTGTTAAACTGGTTCGTACAGTGTTGCCGGACGCTTTTACGATTGCGATACTGGCAGCAATAGAGTCGTTGCTTTCCTGTGTGGTGGCGGACAGTATGATCAATTCCAGACATCGCTCCAATATGGAGCTGATCGCACAGGGCGCGGGCAATATCGCCTCTGCTTTGTTCGGCGGGATCCCGGCCACCGGTGCGATCGCAAGAACGGCCGCGAATATTAAAAACGGTGGGCGGACGCCAATCGCGGGTATGGTTCATGCGGTGACCTTGTTGCTGATCCTGGTGGTTCTGATGCCATATGCAGCGTTGATCCCTATGCCGGCTATTGCCGCAATCCTCTTCATGGTAGCCTATAATATGTCCGAGTGGCGCAAATTCCTGGATCTGTGCAAGACTGCGCCGAAGAGCGACATTCTGGTACTTGTGCTGACTTTTGGTCTGACTGTGGTGTTTGATCTGGTGATCGCCATTGAGGTTGGTATTGTGTTGGCAGCGATTCTGTTCATGAAGCGGATGAGCGATGTGACAGAAGTAGAAGGCTGGAAGTATGTGGAGGATGATGAGAACGATGCGGACAGCATTTCTCTGCGGAAGGTGCCGGAGCACACGGTGGTGTATGAGATCAGCGGACCGCTGTTTTTTGGCGCAGCGGACAAGATTTTGGCGATAACTCTGGATGAAAAAGTGAATTGTCTGGTGCTTCGTATGCGAAGTGTGAGTGCTATTGATGCGACGGCTATGCACAATCTGGAGCAATTGCTTCAGTCCTGTAAGAAGTTAAATATCCACATGGTATTGTCCCATGTGAATGAACAGCCCATGAAGGTGATGACCAAGGCGGGCTTTGTGGAGAAGGTCGGGAAAGAGAATTTCTGTGCCCATATCGATGAAGCTCTTGAACGGGCAGGTAAACTGTCGGCATAAACAAGAGGCATAAATTGAGACACGAAGTTATAGGTCCGGAGTCATAGGGTAGGGCGTCTTGCGCTTTACAAGAGCAGAGATTCATGATATATTGTAACTGTTTGATTTTATAGTCAGACAGTTACTTTTTTATAGAAAAATGATGGATTGTTTTTTCGGAAACAGGGAGGAGATAGGAATGGAACCGATTCAAAGTATTGATGCTGAAGACGATCAGTTTGCGTATCGATATGATACCCAGCTGCTCATAGACCGCAGGGATGAGGATCTGGATGAGGATGAGATCGCGGATTATATCAGAGGCCACATTGAGGGCAATTCACTGATCGCTGCAGGGGATGAGGAGCTGGTGAAGATTCATTTTCATACCAATGAGCCGTGGAAGGTATTGGAATATTGTAATTCCGTAGGCGAGATCTATGATATCGTAGTGGAGGATATGATCAGACAGTCTGCGGGTCTGCAGGGATAACGTAAAATCACCTGCAGAGAGCATTTGCAACTATTGATATGCGATTTACAAAAAGGAAAATCAGAAGATGACAAAACAAAACATAAACCAAAGACTATTGATTGGTCTGCTTACGGTAACCATGAGTTTGCAATTTGCAGGGTGCGGATCGATACAAAATACCGGCTCGGGACAAGCTACAGATGTTGACAAAGAAACTGCACAGACCAATGAATCTGCGGATCAGTCTGCATCATCTGCAGACAGCACAGGGCACAGCGATGATATGACAGCTATACAGACGGATAGTCTGGTGGGAGATTGGGTGATGGTATATACCATCTATCATTCCGAGTATGAGGATGAGGAGCCCTATGAGTACGTCACCATGAAAGGTGATGAGTACGCGCCTGAGTCGGAGATGAAGATCCGTAAAGACGGTGATAAGCTGCTGGCGGATTATAAGTATTCTTTCGAGATGGGAGGCAGCGACCGTTTTTACGGAAATGAACTGGTTTACCGGGCGGAGCAGGCTTATGCGGGCTGTGAGAACGATCAGTGGTGTTACGCTTTTTCTATGCCGTTTGCAGATGACGAAGAGAAGCTCATCACGCTGACTGATCCGGATACTCTGGTGCGGTATGAGTATTATGAGAATGATCCGGAAGAGATGGGGGAAGATTATTATGAATATAAGTATCATACAAAGTCTGTCTACCTGCGGTCAGATTCCCCCAAATTGGAGAACATGGAGGATCTGCGGTATTTTAAGACGGTTACCGTCTCTGATGTGAAACAATTGTTGAACAGCATAGACAATAATACGAAGATTCTGCTTGAGGCCGGAACCTACAATTTGTCGGATGTTCAGGAACCGGATATTTCCAATCCTTATCTGACGTGGGAATACGGTGCGATGTCTGTAACGGCATCTAATGTGTGCCTTGAGGCGAAGGACGGGGCAGAGGTACTGATCTGTGTAAATGATCCCTATGCGCCGGTTTTGTCTTTTGACTATTCTACCAATGTTACCCTGAGAGGGGTAACTGTGGGACATAATGTAGAGCCTGGGTATTGTTCGGGAAGTGTGCTTAATTATTCGGGTGTGAGCGGTGTCACGATAGAGGATTGTAAGCTCTATGGATGCGGCACCTATGGCATAGACGCACAGAATTGTTCTGTTGTGAATGTCAGAGGGACGGAAATCTATGAATGTACTTATGGATTGGTTTCGCTGTCTAACGTGGGTACGGCACTGTTCCAGAACTGCGAGATGCGTGATTCTGGTGATCTGGCGATGTTTTCAATATGGGGTTCGTATGATATCGCCTTTGACAATTGCAAGATTCACGACAATGTAACGTCGAGTGATTACGGAACAGCTTTTATCAGTCTCGAAGACGAGTACAGCGATGTGACTTTCAGAAACTGTGAATTTACCAATAACGCGTACAAGCTGTTCACAGATGGATCGGTGACGTTTGAAAAATGCACCATCAATGACAATGTGGGATAAATACAGGGAATCCTGTCTGGCAATTACGTATGGGATGCCGGGTTTCACTTTGATTCATTGCTCGCGGAAATCAAAAGGTAAGGGAGTGTATGTCAATGACGATACACTCCCTTGGCTTTACCTGTTTTTGGTGCGGATCGACGATGCAGCCGATCCATTGCGGGATGATATTACGGTCTGCCGGTGAAGAAACCGTTGAATTCCTTATAAAGACTTTCTTCAACCTTCCGGATATAGAGAACGTGATCTTTTATCACAAAGTGGATCGCTCCGACATAATCATCCAGAATCTGGGTATGCAGATACAGGCTTCCATCAGGTTGCTTGAAGCCTTTTGTGAATAAAGTCTGCTGATATTTCGGATCTTTACATTCCACATAGGAATCCAACGAATAAGGAATACGGAAGGTATGTTCTGCACCTTCCAGGATCAATTCGGTTTCTGCCAGCCGGAAGGATTTGAAA
>CADBNO010000049.1 GCA_902796105.1 uncultured Lachnospiraceae bacterium
CCGGCGGATAAGATCCATCTCTATGCCCGACTGATCTCTGTGGCAGATATCTATGATGCGCTGGTGACAGAGCGCCCTTATAAAAAGGGCTTTTCCCAGAGAGATGCCATTGAGATGATCATGGCGATGACCGGAGAACTGGATATTGATGTGATGCGCAGTTTTCTGGGCAGTGTGATCCTCTATCCGGTGGATAGTATTGTCACACTCAGCAACGGGGAGAAGGCAAAGGTTGTTTCCAACAGCAAGGATAATGTGCTGCGGCCGACGGTTGTAGGGTTAAAAACCGGTAAGATATATAATCTGGCAGAAGATATTTCCTGTGCATGTATCCTGATCATGTGACTTTTTGATTTAACACGGTTAGGATCAGAATCTCCACACTCATCATATCGTTCATCCGACCGTTTTTGACGGCTTCTTCGGCGGCAACACACTGCTCCACGGCGCGGCGCAGCGTCGCCGTCTGAAATCGTCCGGCCTGAGTCAGATATTTTCCCGCGGCAAAGGGCGGCACACCGATCTTGGGAGCTATCGCTTTGGCGTCAAACCCCTGTGCCCGCAGTTTTTTTGCCTGCAGCAACAGATTGCACTGTCTGGCAATGAGAAAGAGAATGCGCATAGGCGGTTCCTTCAGGGTCAGCAGGTCGTAGTATAGCTGCAGTGCCTGGCTGGTCTTGCCGTTTCCGAT
The DNA here is from genome assembly GCA_902796105.1 of uncultured Lachnospiraceae bacterium. GTDB lineage: Bacteria > Bacillota > Clostridia > Lachnospirales > Lachnospiraceae > Acetatifactor. Next base: position 692 of record CADBNO010000049.1, read on the forward strand.
CGCATCGATCATATCAAAAATATGATTGTTCACACGCGTGGTACAGATCGTTTCCACGTCTTCTGAAGTCACGATTTCCCGGTCGCCGCAGTAGCAGATCAGCTTCTCCAGCTCCATCTGGATGTTTTCCATGTCGACACCTGTTTTTTCCAGAAATAAATGTACAGTATTCTGCGTGATCTTTTTGTTCTCCTTTGCCAGAGCCCCGGCAATCCAGCGCATCAGTGTTGCTTCATCCTGCACCGAAAATTCCGCGGCATAGCCCTTGTCGTGCACCACCTTATAGAGCTTACTGCGCTTGTCCACCTCACTCTCTGTGAAAACGAAAAAAGTTGTTTCACAGGGGTTTTGCAGATATTCGGCCAACTGTTCCCCACCGGATTTGAATAAGCCGCTGTCCGAGATAAAGATGACCCGGCGTTCGGCGAGAAACGGCAAGGTTTCAGCCTGGTCGATGATCTGCGGGACAGAGATATCTTTGCCGGTGTAAATATTGACGTTCATCTGATCGTCTTCGCTGCACATGGCTTTGCGCAGACGCATCGTGTACTGGTTTTTCAGATAACGCTCCTCCCCGTAGAGAAGGTAGGCGTGAGAGAACTGATTCTGTTTGATATCATTTTGTATATGCTGCATAAATAACTCCTCTAAGGCTGTCGCGAAAGCTGCGCAAAAGGCGTATCCGAAATAATACGCTGCATATAGTATACCACGGATGGAGGGATTTGTCCGAAAAAAATTGTGTTGAGATTATTTGGGGATTATGATATGATAATTCTGGTTTTAGACCTATATCAACAAAAGTAAAGGAGTAATAGAAATGGCTAAAGGATTTATTGGGGAATTCAAAGAGTTTGTGATGCGTGGTAACGTGATGGATATGGCAGTCGGTGTGATCATCGGTGGTGCGTTCAGCAGTATCGTGACGGCATTGACGGACAGCTTTATCAACCCGCTCATTGCAGTATGCACCGGCGGTACAGGCGAAGATGGCGTGCAGATCGGCGGTCAGTTCATGGTCAACGGCGTGGCGTTCAACTATGGTTCTTTCCTGTCAGCAGTAATTAATTTCCTGATCATTGCGTTTATTCTGTTCTGCATGATGAAGGCCGTAAACAAGGCAATGAGTATCGGCAAGAAGCCCGCTCCTATCGCAGCACCTACTACCAAGAAGTGTCCCTTCTGTAAGAGTGAGATCGCAATTGAGGCGACCAGATGTCCTCATTGTACTTCCCAGTTAGAGGAGAAATAAGTTTTTATGAAGCGTTTGCCAAAATACAGCAGATTTCTGATCGGACTGACCGGGCTTGCTATGATGGGAATGTTTGCAGGTTGTGAAGGCAAAGCGGATAATACAGTTGCGGCGATGCAGCAGATGCAGGAGCTGGATTATAATGCGGCATTGACAGAGCTGCAGGCTGCTGCCGAGGCAGGCGAAAATGAGAGGCTGATCGCGAGAGGGCAGGGAATTGCGTATCTCGGATTAGCGGATTATACCAATGCAATAGCCTGTCTGGAAAAAGCACTCCAAAGCAGCGATGGTTTTATCCAGCCTATAGATTATGATCTGAATTTCTATCTTGCAGCGGCATATGCCAAGAGTGGCCAGCTGGCAGAAGCGGAAAAGATTTACAATGCCATACTGGATCTTAAATCGGACGAGGAAGCCTATTTTCTGAGAGGGACTGTGCGTCTGGAGCAGAACGAATACGAAGGCGCCAAGGCGGATTTTGACCAGGTGATCGCTATGGACAGCACGAATTATGACCGGCTGATCCAGATTTATCAGGCACTTGATACATATGGGTATAAGGAAGTGGGCAGGCAGTATCTGATGGACTGCCTGGAGAAGAACAGCGGCAAGATGAGTAATTATGACAATGGCCGCATGTACTACTATCTCGGGGAATACGAGCAGGCATACATGATCCTGGAAAAAGCGAAAGCCAAAGGAGATGCCAATACATATCTGTATCTGGGAAAGGCCTATGAGGCTACCGGAGATTACAATTATGCTTCGAGTGTATACAATTCCTGGCTGGCCAAGGATACAGGTAATGCGGAGATTTATAACCAGTTGGGCTTGTGTGAGATGAAGAAAGGAAATTATCAGTCGGCTTTCAATGCATTTCAGGCCGGGCTGCAGATCGAAGATAATCCGGTCATGCAGGCGCTGGCATTCAATGAAATCGTAGCGTGCGAGTATCTGGAGGATTATACGCAGGCGGCATCTTTGATGGAGAACTATCTGAGAAGCTATCCGGATGACGAACAGGCAAAACGCGAATATGCTTTTTTGAAGACAAGATGAGCAGGGCGGCCTTCCGAAAGGAAGGCCGTTTTTTGTGCGGGATAGGTGGAATCCCTTGTATTTACGTGAAAGAGCAGAAACACAAGATATGTCAAGTGGTAAAATTAAATAACACTATATATTGTATTTTGGATGTTTTGCTACATTGACTTTCCACAGGGGGGATGATATAGTAGATTTAATCGGTTTTTGAGATCATGAGTTTTGCGATTTGGGAGGGATAGTATGCTTCAGGTAATCAAGCGGGACGGGACAAAATCGGATTTTACCCTGACTAAGATCAATGATGCGGTTATGAAAGCGTTTACAGCGACGCAGATGAGCTATAATAACGATATCATTGATCTGCTGGCACTTCGTGTGACTGCGGATTTTCAGAATAAGGTGCAGGATAACTGTATTCATGTGGAGGATATCCAGGATAGTGTGGAGCGCGTGCTCGGTCAGGCCGGTTACGAGGAAGTGGCGAAGGCCTACATTCTCTATCGCAAGCAGCGCGAGAAGATGCGTACCATGAAGTCTACGATCCTTGATTATAAAGATGTAGTCAACAGCTATGTGAAGGTGGAGGATTGGCGTGTGAAGGAGAATTCTACGGTAACCTATTCCGTGGGCGGACTGATCCTTTCCAATTCGGGCGCGGTGACGGCGAATTACTGGCTTTCGGAGATTTATGATCAGGAGATTGCCGATGCGCACAGAAATGCGGATATCCATATTCACGATCTCTCCATGCTCACCGGATACTGTGCCGGCTGGTCACTAAAGCAGTTGATCCAGGAGGGCTTGGGAGGTATTGCCGGCAAGATCACATCCGCGCCGGCCAAGCATCTTTCCGTACTCTGCCATCAGATGGTGAATTTCCTCGGCATTATGCAGAACGAGTGGGCAGGTGCGCAGGCATTTTCTTCTTTTGATACCTACCTTGCTCCTTTTGTGAAAGTAGATGATCTGAGTTATGAAGAGGTAAAAAAGTGTATTGAGTCCTTTATTTACGGGGTGAATACGCCCAGCAGGTGGGGGACGCAGGCACCGTTTTCCAATATCACGCTGGATTGGACCGTGCCGAATGATCTGGCAGAGCTCCCTGCTATTGTAGGTGGCAAGGAGATGGACTTCAAGTACAAAGATTGTAAAAAGGAAATGGACATGGTCAATAAGGCTTTTATTGAGACCATGATCGAGGGTGATTCCAACGGACGCGGGTTCCAGTATCCGATCCCGACCTATTCCATTACCAATGATTTTGACTGGTCAGATACGGAAAACAACAGACTTTTGTTTGAAATGACGGCGAAGTACGGCACTCCGTATTTTTCCAATTATATCAATTCCGACATGCAGCCTTCCGATGTGCGCAGTATGTGTTGTCGTCTGCGTCTGGATCTGCGTGAACTCCGCAAAAAGACAGGCGGATATTTCGGATCCGGTGAGAGCACAGGAAGTGTGGGTGTAGTGACCATCAATATGCCCCGGATCGCTTATCTTGCAGCAAATGAAGCAGAGTTTTTCAGCAGATTGGATCATATGATGGATCTGGCGGCGAGAAGTCTGAAGATCAAGAGAGGTGTGATCACACGCCTGTTGGACGAGGGATTATACCCTTATACCAAGCGTTATCTCGGCACCTTCAACAATCATTTTTCGACGATCGGTCTCATCGGCATGAATGAAGTGGGCTTAAATGCAAACTGGCTGAGAGCGGACATGACCGATCCCAGAACCCAGGAATTTTCCAAAAAGGTGTTGAATCATATGAGAGAGCGGCTTTCCGATTATCAGGAGAAGTATGGCGATCTCTATAATCTGGAAGCGACTCCGGCAGAGAGTACAACATATCGTCTGGCAAAGCATGATAAGAAACGTTTCCCGGCCATCCGTACCGCCGGAAAGCCTGGGGACACGCCGTACTATACGAATTCTTCTCATCTTCCGGTAGACTACACGGCGGACATTTTCGATGCGTTGGATGTGCAGGATGAGCTGCAGACACTGTATACATCCGGTACGGTATTTCATGCATTTCTGGGCGAGAAGCTGCCAGATTGGAAAGCTGCGGCGAATCTGGTGAGAAAGATTGCGGCAAACTATAAACTGCCTTATTATACCTTGTCACCGACCTATTCCATTTGCAGAGAGCATGGTTATCTGGCCGGCGAAGTGAAGACCTGTCCGCACTGTGGTGCAGCGACAGAGGTTTACAGCCGGATCACAGGTTATTATCGTCCGGTGCAGAACTGGAATGACGGGAAATTGCAGGAATACGCAAACCGCAAAGAATACGTGATCGAGAAATCCATCTTAAAGAGACAGGATGCGGTGGAGCTGGCTGAAGCGCAAGCCCGGAAAGAAGCTGTACAGAAGGAAGCTGAAAAGAAAGAGGCAGCAAAGAAGGAAGAGGCTAAGGTTGACGCGTTGAAAGCGGGTTCAGTCCGCAAAACTCCCGGAAAGAAGCGCAAATATCTCTTTACCACCAAGACCTGCCCAAATTGCCAGCTCGCAAAAGAGTATCTGGAAGATGTGGATTATGAGGTGATCGATGCGGAGGAGGATGCAGATCGTGTGAACCGTTACGGTGTCATGCAGGCGCCTACGCTGGTCATTGTTGATGATGACAAGGTTTATAAGTATGTGAATGCATCCAATATCAAGCGATATGTGGATCAGGTAGGAGGAGCAGGCTGAGATGATCAACAAACTGATAGAGAAGATCCGGAAAACAGGTGCACCCATTGTGGTGGGACTGGATCCGATGATGAAATTTGTGCCGGAACATCTTCAGAAAGCCGCTTTCGCAGAATGCGGAGAGACATTGGAGGGAGCAGCTGAAGCAATCTGGCAGTATAACAAAGGGATTGTCGATGCTATTTATGATCTCGTGCCGGCAGTAAAACCGCAGGTTGCCATGTACGAGCAGTTTGGGATTCCCGGTATGATCGCATTCAAAAAGACGGTGGATTACTGTAAAGAGAAAGATCTTGTCGTGATCGGGGATATCAAGCGCGGAGATATTGGTTCCACATCAGAGGCCTATGCCGTGGGTCACCTGGGTAAGGTGAGTGTGGGAAGCAAGAGTTATTACGGTTTTGATGAGGATTTTGTCACGGTGAATCCCTATTTAGGCAGTGACGGCGTGAATCCGTTTATGAAGATCTGCAAGGAGGAGAAGAAGGGGATCTTTGTATTGGTCAAGACTTCCAATCCTTCCAGTGGGGAGTTTCAGGACCAGCTCATTGATGAGAAGCATCTCTATGAGATGGTGGGCGAAAAGGTTTATAAGTGGGGCTTGGAGTGCATGCCGGAGCAGGGAAATTACAGTTATGTCGGCGCAGTCGTCGGCGCGACTTATCCCGAGCAGGGCAAGATCCTTCGCAAGATCATGCCGAAGACATTTATCCTGGTGCCCGGTTATGGAGCACAGGGGGGAAAAGGTGCAGATCTGGTTCATTTCTTCAATGAAGATGGGCTGGGCGCCATCATCAATTCCTCCAGAGGGATCATCGCGGCGTATCAGCAGGAGAAGTACGCGAAGTATGGTGCTCAAGGGTATGCGGATGCATCGCGGGCAGCGGTGCTGGATATGAAAGAAGACATTGCACAGGCTTTGGCAGCAAGAGGATAAATGTAAAAAAGGGAAACGGCCGGTTTCCCTTTTTCACATTATAGGGAGCAGAATGCGGATAAGCCGCTTTCCTGTTTGAAACATGAAGGAGATAAGCATGAAGGTAGTATTGTTAAATGACTCTTTTCCGCCGGTGATCGACGGAGTGGCGAATGTGGTGATGAACTATGCCCGGATCCTGACGGAGACCGGGAAAGCGGAGGCTGTTGTAGGAACTCCCCGGTATCCGGAGGCTGATTACAGCGGATATCCTTACACCGTTGTACCGTATCAGAGTTTTGATACAACTGGGATCGTCAGCGGGTACAGGGCAGGTAATCCGTTTGCCATGAAGGCGCTCACGCAATTGACGGCCATAAAGCCGGACATTATCCACACGCATTGCCCGGTGTCCTCCACGGTGATGGCGCGGATCCTGCGCAATGAAACCGGAGCGCCGGTGGTGTTTACCTACCATACCAAATTTGATGTGGATATTGCCAGAGCGGTCAGTGCAAAATTTATCCGGAAGGAAAGCATCAAGACACTGGTAGATAATATCAGCGCCTGTGACGAAGTGTGGGTAGTGAGCCGTGGAGCAGGTGAGAATATGCGATCTTTGGGATACGAAGGTGATTATCGTGTGATGCCTAACGGCGTGGATTTTGAAAAAGGACGTGTGAGTGCGCAGGAAGTGGAGCAGGCGTTGGCGGGGTATGATCTGCCTTCGGATGTACCTCTGTTTTTGTTTGTTGGCAGGATGATGAAATACAAAGGTTTGCCGATCATTCTGGATGCGATGAAGCGTCTGGCAGAGGAGGGCATGGATTACCGGATGGTCTTTGTGGGAGGCGGCGCTGACGCTGAGGAAATGCAGCGGAAAGCAAGGGCAGATGGCATTAGCGATAAGGTTATATTTACCGGGCCGGAGTATGATCGAAACAAGCTGCGGGCGTGGAATACCAGAGCGGATCTTTTTTTATTTCCGTCCACATATGACACTAACGGGATTGTGGTCCGGGAGGCTGCGGCCTGCGGCCTTGCCAGCGTGCTGATCAAAGATTCCTGCGCGGCGGAAGGGATCACAGACGGCAGGAACGGCTATATCATCGAGGAGAATGCGGAAGCTATGGCAGCGCGTCTACGCGAAGTCTGCAGAGACAGGGAACGGGTACATCAGGTGGGACAGCATGCTATGGATGAGATCTATATTTCCTGGAACGATGCGGTGGC
>CADBNO010000050.1 GCA_902796105.1 uncultured Lachnospiraceae bacterium
GCCTTGTTGTGACCGTTGATCAGGATCAGAACCTCCTTGGAATCCGTAACCGTACCCACACCGACAGACAAAGCCTGTGCCGGCACCTTTTCCGGATCATTGCCGAAGAAACGGGAATTCACGATACGCGTATCCGTGGTCAGATTCCGCACACCGGTGCGGGATGCCAGACTGGTAAACGGTTCGTTAAATGCAATATGACCGTCCACGCCGATGCCGCCCATGAACAGATCAATACCGCCGTAAGAAGCGATCTTTTCCTCATAACGCGCACACTCACCCTCCGGATCATCCGTCATACCATTCAGGATATTGATATTCTCCGGCTTCATATCCACCAGATGGTCAAAGAAATTATCATGCATAAAATACCAATAGCTCTGGTCATGCTCGTGAGGCAGTCCCAGATACTCATCCATATTGAATGTAACCACATTGGCAAAAGAAACCTCGCCCGCCTTGTTCTTTCTCACCAGCTCTTTATACACCCCGATCGGACTGGAACCGGTAGGCAGCCCCAGCACAAACGGGCGCGCCTCCTTGTGACCGTTGATCTTGGCCGCAATATAATCAGCCGCCCATTTACACATTTTATCGTAATCGTCCTGTATTACTACTCTCATAAAAAAAACTCCCTCTTTCAAATTTCGATCACAGCATCGGGAGAACCTCTGTTACAGTTTTGATTCTGCTTTTTGCTCTCTCCCTGACGACCTGCTGCCGGAGCGCATTTCCGCTCCCTTCCGGCCGTGACAGCATCCGCCGAGTCTTTCGATAACTGTCACCCTCGTCACCCTTTACGGGCCCGGCGCTAATAGCGATCCCCCTGTACTCCTTTCCGGAACTGCTATTTTACCCTTATACAACTGTATAATCTTTTCAATTATACCACATGTAGGGCAAAAAACCAATACCCCCCACTAAATATAATTATGCCAGACGCCTCATCCGCATGCCTGAAAAAACCCGCGCAGATACACCGCGCGGGTTTTCCAATGCCCTGATCACACATCATAGGTTTTGTCTATTGCCTTTAACTCATTAAACGTATCAATCTCCACAATATCCTCATCCTGACAATCCAGAATCTGCACAGCATAGTGCTCCTTCTTGTACACCAGCGGAACCTGCTCCCAGTACCGCTCCTTACCGCCCGGGGAAGCATACACATCCTGGATATCCTGAGACAGCTTATGTCCATCCGCCTCGTTCCAATAACTGATCCCGACCATCTGCCAGATATCATCGCCCTCGCCGCCGACCTTCTCCTCGACAATGACGCCGTCCTTAACCCTGAAGCACCAGTCGTCCGAACGCTGCTTTTTGATCCCGAGGAAATCAGACATATAGTGATACTTTTTGATGATCTTCGGGTTGCTGATCAACAGATCCGCCTCAAACACATAGGCGTTGGACAGCATATAGCGAGCCACCAGCGAGGAGCTGATGTTGTTCGCCTCGTTGTACACCGGATTTTCCAGAAATTTTACCATAGGATATTTGTACAAAAGCTGGTCAAAAAGCTCTCCCAGATACCCCCGCACAACATAGATCTCATTGATCCCCGCTTCCAGACACGCGTCAATCAGTCTGTCGATGATCCTCACGCCATGCACACGCACCAGAGGCTTCGGCGTGTTGAACGTGATCGGCACAAGCCGGGTTCCGAACCCCGCCGCGATGAAAATAGCCCGCTTTGCCCGGTAAGGCTCCAATGCATTGATTCCGTTATTGTTGATCCGCCCGTCCTCGATGAGCCCGAGCTCCGCCAGTTCCTTGAGCACCTTGTTCACCGTGCCCAGCGAATGTCCGGTCAGCTTCTCCAGTTCACGCTGCGTCAACGGCTCATTATCAGTCGCCAATATCTCCAAAATATCAAACTGCTTTCTGGTCAATGCCATTTTTGATCCCATCCTTTCTCTTACCCCTATTTTGTCATCTCTTCTGCGCACGTCCTTTGCATATCAAATGAACCCCTTTACGTTCTCATTTTATCTCTCAATTCTGTCCGCCGTCAAACGAATTTCCGCCAAACTCCTCATACCCGGGATACTGCCTGTAGGATTCATCCGCAGCGATCAGCTCAATAAAATTATCGATCTCTATGATATCCGATTTATGACATTTCCGGACTTCCAGATGATAGTTCTTCCTGGCGATCCGAAGCGGCACCATCTCCCACAGATTCTCCCTGCCGCCTCTGCTTCCGTACACCTTTCGCAGATCAGCCTTCAGCTTCTCGGCATCCTCACTGTTCCAATAAGAGATCCCGAACGCCTGATAGCAATCCGTACCGCCTCTCTGATAGTCGGAGACATACCCGTTTCGCTTCTTGAAACACCAGTCGTCCGTCTCCGAAACCTTCGCCCCCAGATAATTTGAACAATACTCATACTTGTTGATCAGATCCGGATTCGTGATATACAGGTCCGCCTCACAGATATAGCAACGGTCAATGTGATCGATGGCATGGATCGCCGAACTGATATTGTTGGCCAGATTAAATTCCGGATTATCGATCAGCCGGACCGTCGGATACTTCTCCAGCAGCTGATCAAACTGCTCCTTCTTATACCCCCGCACAATAATGATGTTCGTGATCCCCTTCGCATACAGCGCATCCAGCAGGGTATCGAGGATCCTGACCCCGTTCACCGGCACCAACGGTTTCGGCGTATCCAGTGTAACCGGCGCCAGCCTCTGCCCGAATCCCGCCGCCAGAATGATCGCCTTGCGGACCCGATACGGCTCTAACGCTTTCAGCCCTTTTTCGCTGATCTCCATGCTGCCGTCGGCCAACAGATTCAGATAATCCTTATCCTCCAGCTCCTTCACCAGCCTTGCCACATTGCTCAGCGTGATGGTCAGATCATCGGACAGCTTCCTCTGGCTGTACACACCTCTGCCGTGCTTCTCCAGATAAGTCAGCAGTTCAAACTCATAACGGCTGATCCCGAATCCACCCTCCTTCTCCCGGCTGCCCGCACGGTTCACGGCTGTGCGCACCGCTATGAAACCCGCCCTCGCCGCGACATTCAGAACCAGAATGATCAGCGAGATCACGCTCTGCATTTCGTAATTACTGTTCTTTTCATAGGTGGTGATCAGGATCGACAACGGCTGGTCGTCATACGTACACAAAAACGCCACCGCCGAGATGGTGATCATACTGTTCAGGAAAAAATAGGAAAACATTTCCACCAGAGTCGACACGGAATTCGGTATCAGCACATTCCGTATGATCTTGCCCTTCGAAATCCCGAGCGTCTCTCCGATGACCTCGTATTCGCTGTTGATCTTGCTCAGACAATTCTTTGCCAACAGATACGGCGAACCCAGAAAATGGAAAATATTCACCACAATGAGAATGAACACCGTGCCATAGAAAGCCCCGTTCGTCCCCTTAAACAGGAAAATATACCCGATCCCCAGCACAAGCCCCGGGATCGCGATCGTGGACAGGGCGAGCAGATCCACCGCCTTCGCCATGCGCCCGCTCTTTCGCACACTCATATACCCCAACAGATAGGCAAAAACGCTTCCAAGTACCGCTGTGGCCCCTGCAAGCTTCAGCGAATTGGCAATATACGCCGTCAGCCCCACCCCGTATGTGTTGGAAAAAATATTCATCAAGTGCTCCAGGGTAAAGGACAGATCATTCGGAAACGCCCTCGTGAGCGACAGACTGATAAACGCCAATTGCGGCGCGAACAGTACCACACACAGCACCGCGATCACAAACGCGGCCACCCGGTCCAAACGCTTCGACGCACCGACCAGCTGTTTTTGGCTCTCTCCCACGCTCTGATCCTTAAAGATCAGGTCAAACACAAACGAAATGATCGAAGGGATCAACAGCACAAACCCGGCAATACTCCCCCGCCCATATTGAAACGAAGACATAAACTGGTCATACAGATACATCGGCAAGGTCTTCACCTTCCCGGCGATCTCCATCGGCATACCATAATCTGAGAATACCAGTGTAAAACAGGCAAAAAAAGCAGAGATCAAGGCAATCCTGAGATACGGGATCGTCAGCCTAAAAAACGTGCTCACCCGGCTGATCCCCATGATGGCCGCTGCATCATACGGCCCTTTATCCTCGTAATTCAGCGCGTCATACAGGATCAAAAACGTCGCCGGAAAAGACGTCACCACAGAGCCGATGATCAGCCCCGCAAATCCTCTGACCTCTATCTCCCAGCCGAACAAAAGATCCAGGAACCCATTGGTTCCAAAGAGAACACGCAATCCCAGACCGACAGATATCGTCGGCACCAACATCCCCAGCGTCAACAGCAGGACATAAACACTTTTATTTCTCAATCCGGAAGTGTTCAACAAATAAGCTGAAAACAACGCCAACACTGTAGTGATGCCCGCCGTCGCACCGGTATACAATATAGAATTTCTGATCGCCTCCCAAAAGTTTGCATCATGCAGAATAAAATCCCAATCCGCTCCCGTCACATGAAAGGCCAAAGTGAAAAGCGGCAGGATCGCAAATACCAGAATACACCCGACCGAAATCAGGCGCAGATATTCCCGTTTAACCGTCCTGCCCGCACGAATGATCTGCTCTCTCATTTGATACTATCCTCTATTGATCTCACCTTCTGATCCAAATGCTCCACAATAAAACGTCTGACAAACGGATCAGCCGGATGATGATATAAGTTGTACGGTGTATCCAACTGCGCGATCTTCAGATCGTTGAGTACCATGATCCGATCCGAAAGCGCGAATGCCTCCTCCTGATCATGCGTGACATACACCATCGTCACCTTCAGTTTCTTCTGGATCTCCTTCAACTGCTGGCGGAGCACAACCTTGATCTCCGCATCCAATGCAGACATGGGCTCATCAAACAGAATGATGTCCGGATTCAGGACCAACGTTCTCGCAATGGCCACGCGCTGCTGCTGTCCTCCCGAAAGCTGCCTGGGCTTTTTATAGATATGCTCCTCCAGTCCAACCGTCTCAATGATCTCCCGCACTTTTCCCGCAATCTCTTCCTTGGGCAGCTTTCTGCTCTCCAGTGCATAGGCGATATTGTGATACACATCCATATTCGGAAACAAAGAATAATTCTGGAAAACAATACCGATATTCCGATCCTTCGGCGCCACGTCCGTTATATCCCTGCCCTTTTTGTAGATCCGCCCCGACGACGGCTTCTCAATGCCGATCAGCATCCGCAGGATCGTCGTCTTGCCGCAGCCGGAAGGTCCGAGCAGCGAGAGGAACTCCCCTTCCGCCACCTCAAAAGACACATCCTCCAGAACCGTTTTCGTCTTGTACTTTTTATTTATATTTTCCGCACGAATGATAGACTCCATACCATCGTCCTCCCGTTATCCCACAAACGCAAGAAAGAATAGCAGCTCATACCGCTATCCTTATCCCGCCAAATCTATTTGACTATCAATATTTCCACTGATCCAGAAGCTTCTGCTTGTAGTCGAATTCAAACAACCCCTTCATGGTGATCTCGCCGAATCCCGTCGGATAGTTTGCAATCTCCGCTGCCGGCATATCCGTGTAGATAATGTCCGGATTGAACTTCGCACACTGCGGTCTGTTCAGTTCATTATACAGGTACGTGAACACTTCCTTCACACTGCCCTTGGTCTCATGTCCGGAGATCATCCCCATCGTGAACAGGTCAAAAGCCAGCCCGTCATCCGGAACCACGACCTCCATCCCCTCATTCTCATTCGCATAATTCACACACTGCCAGAGAAGACCATAAGCGATAGCCACATCCCCGCGGACCGCAGCTTTCGCAGGCGCAGAACCCGAAGTCGTATACTCCTTGATATTCGGGTTGAGCGAGTCAAAATACGCCATTCCCTGCTCCTCACCGAGCACCGTGATCATGCCGTTATAATAACTATACCCGGTACCTGAGCTCTTGGGAGACGGAATAGAGATCAGCTGCTTATACTGCGGATCCAGCATGTCCTGATAAGACTTCGGAACAGCCAGCCCCTTCTCCTCAAGCATCTTCGTATTCACCAGAAAAGCACCGTATGTCTTACCGTTAACCGCATACTTGTGATGCCGATCCGTATAACCGGTCACAGAAGAGTCATAAACCGTAAAATCGTAATCACTCAGATCCGCAAACAGATCCGGGCTTGCATTCAGAATGATCTCCGCATTCACAACCTCCAGATCATAAAAAATATCACAATCCGTGCCTGTTCCTTCAGCCTGCAGCTTGGACAGCAACTGACCGGTGCCCAGAGACTGGATCACAATCTCCGTGTTCGGAAACTTCTTGTTCATTTCCTCCTGAATATAGGCGATACGCTCATCCTCCGCAGCGGTGTAGATCACCACACGATCAGATTTGGATGACGCGCTCCCTGCGCCCGCATTACCTGCGCTGTTCGCGCTGCCTCCGCATCCGCACAATACTGTAGCGGCACAGCATACAAGGGTGATCAGACTGATCAATTTCTTTTTCATTTGCTTACTCCTTTGCTCCAGTCACGAAAGAATACTTTTGAACAAAATTTTTGTTTTTTCCGTTTCTTTCGAGAATTATTTGTTCGATTTATGGTTTGCATATCGCAAATCTGAACAAATGATAGCACTATCATCCAGTGCTGTCAACCCCTGTTTCACAA
>CADBNO010000051.1 GCA_902796105.1 uncultured Lachnospiraceae bacterium
GTGATGGCCGGATGTCTGTAGCGGCCGGCTGTGACGGAATGGCAGAGTTGTGGAATTGTCCGGAAATAAGCATAGAATAATAAGACAGGGGAATAGCATATGTTGCAGGTAGGAACGAAAGCGCCGGCTTTTGAGTTGCCGGATCAGAACGGGAAGATGCATAAGTTGTCGGATTACAGAGGGAAAAAAGTGATCCTGTATTTTTATCCGAAGGATAATACTTCGGGATGCACAAAGCAGGCATGCGGTTTTTCGGACCGGTATCCGCAGTTTCAGGAGAAGGGTGCCGAGGTGCTGGGGATCAGCAAGGACTCTGTGGCTTCCCACAAGAAGTTTGAAGAGAAGCAGAATCTTGGGTTTACGATCTTGTCGGACGAGGAGCTGGCGGCGATTCAGGCTTATGATGTCTGGCATAAGAAGAAAATGGCGGGCAGAGAGTATATGGGTGTGGTGCGCACGACTTATCTGATCGATGAGGAGGGCGTGATCATCCGTGCCAATGATAAGGTGAAGGCGGCAGAGGACCCGGAGAATATGCTGAAGGAGCTTTCGTAGTGGGGAAAGTCCGGAGGTTCATAGGATCACGCATGCAAAAGAGTGCGGGTGTGCTGCGGATACTTGGGTTGTGTGCAGGGCTGTTTTGGGCGTGTCTGTCGGCCGGCTGCTTATCTGGCGGCGATGCGGTGCAGGTTGAGCAGCAGGCGGAGAGCCAGACGCCAGAGAGCGCAGTGGAGAGTCAGGCGTTGGAGAGCGCTGTGGCCGGCAACCCGTTTATTCTGCTGAATGGCAATCAGCCGGGATTTACGGCGGAGGAGCTGGCAGCAGCGGCAGAAGATCCGGAGCCTTATGCGCGTTACAGTGAATTGGATGAATGGGGAAGGTGCGGCAGCGCGGTGGCCTTGCTGGGAGCGGAGACGATGCCTGCAGAGCCGAGAGGCTCCATCGGAAATCTGAAGCCCACAGGGTGGCACACGGTGAAGTATAATGAACTGATCGACGACAATTATCTGTATAATCGCTGTCATCTGATCGGGTATCAGTTGGGCGGTGAAAATGCCGATCTGCGAAATCTCATGACCGGCACCAGGTATTTAAATGTGGAGGGTATGCTGCTGTTTGAGAACCGGGTGGCACAATATCTGAAAGACACGGGGAATCATGTGCTGTACCGCGTGACGCCGGTTTTTACAGAGAATAATCTGCTGGCGGACGGTGTCATTATGGAAGCGGAGTCCATAGAGGATAGCGGCGAAGGTGTCCGGTTTCAGGTATTTGTGTATAATGTACAGCCGGGGATCCGGATCGATTACGCTACCGGGGAGAGCGAGACGGACAGCGTGGGAGCGACAGAGCCGGTGGAAGCAGCGCAGGAAATTACATATATCCTAAACAAGAGCTCAGGGAAGTTTCACTTGCCTGCCTGTGAGAGTGTGAGTGAGATGGCGGAGCATAACAAACAGCGGAGTATGATGAGCCGGGAAGAATTGATCGCCGCCGGATTTACACCCTGCAAGATCTGCAATCCTTAAAGAGGCGGACGCCTGTTCTTGTAAGTAACGGAAGTTTAATAAAGAAGGCATAAGGAAGAGCATAAGGAAGAGTATAAGGAAGAGTATAAGGAAGAGTATAAGGAAACGTATTAAAGGAGAATTCTATGGAGGATCAATCGACTCCCGATTCCATGATGAATGTCATGGAAAACAGGGAAAAAATCATTGTGCGGACCAGTATCGTCGGCATTGCGGCCAATCTGGTGCTGGTAGCATTTAAAGCAGTAGTGGGGCTTTTGTCAAATTCCATTGCGGTGGTTTTGGACGCGGTGAACAACTTAAGTGACGCGTTGTCCTCGATCATTACAATCATTGGGACGAAGCTGGCGGGTAAGGCGCCGGATAAAAAGCATCCGCTGGGGCACGGCAGGGCGGAATATCTGACAAGCCTGATCGTGGCGGCTATCGTGTTTTATGCGGGTATTACGTCGTTAATTGAGTCAGTAAAAAAGATCATTTCCCCGGAGACGCCGGATTATTCTTTTGTGTCGCTCGTTATCATTGCCTCTGCGGTATTGGTTAAGGTTTTTCTGGGAAAGTATGTGAAATCTGTGGGGGAAAAGGTGAACAGCGGGTCGTTAGTAGCTTCCGGGTCGGACGCCATGTCGGATGCGATCCTGTCGGCTTCGGTTCTGGCTTCCGCGTTGATCTTTTATTTCACAAAATTCAGTCTGGAAGCATATGTGGGCGTGGTGATCGCAATCTTTATCATCAAAGCGGGGATTGAAATGGTGCTGGATGCACTGGATGAGATCCTGGGGAAGCGCACGGATCAGGAGCTGGCAGCAGCGATCAAGCAGACGATCTGCGAGGATCCGGACGTACATGGGGCGTTTGACTTGTATCTCTATAATTACGGTCCGGATCAGAATTACGGTTCGGTACATGTGGAGGTCAATGATACGATGACGGCCAATGAGATCGACGCTATGGACAGGCGGATCCAGGCCTGTGTCTATATGAAGCATGGGGTGATCTTAACAGGCATCGGGCTGTATTCGATCAATACGCGGGATGATGAGGCGGGAGAGATGCGCCGGAGGATCATGGAGGCTGTAATGGCACACGATTACGCTATGCAGTTCCATGGATTTTATGTGGATATGGAAAAAAAGCATGTAACATTTGATGTAGTGTTCAGTTTTGAATGCGACAGGGATGCTTCGTTGCGGGAAGTGACGGAGGAAGTAAAGACTATGTACCCGGATTTCACGTTCGTGGTGCAGCCGGATATTGATATTGCGTAAGCGGATTGCTGATTCAGACAGCTGATTCGGACGGCGCATTCAAACAGTTGCCAAGGCATCGGATTTCGGCAGTCGGTTTCTGTGGTCAGCTTATGCGCAGTAATATTAATGAATGATAAAGGGATTAAAAAGGGAGCTGTGCACGAATTGCTTTGTGCGTCAGCTCCCTTTCTGATTGCATAATTTTACTCCCGCGAGCCAGAGCTGCGGTGACATGCCTGCATGTCAGGTTGACCTCTTACAGCCGGATCAGAACTTTCCGGCCTTTGCAGCTTCTTCGATAGATACGGCAACGGATACGGTCATACCAACCATAGGGTTGTTGCCGGCACCGATCAGACCCATCATCTCCACGTGAGCGGGAACGGAA
>CADBNO010000052.1 GCA_902796105.1 uncultured Lachnospiraceae bacterium
GCATTTAGGTTCTTTAGCAATTCATGTGTGATATCGTTTCTCCTTTTACGGATTTTTTGATATGTATCATAATCTTCCTGCGTAATAACCCCTGCATCTATAAACCATTTTAATGATGCATTCTCAATGTTCTTATCCAAGGCTCTTACTTTTTCTTTATAAGCACCTGACTCTTCATATCTCAACTTGTCTCCGTCCATATAAAAATGTTCTGAGTAAAATTCCCTAATCTGTTCAATTACAAACTCTTTCAAACATTCATAATTCATAACAAAGACGGCCACAAAATTTATATTAGTTTTTAGAATATCCTCATCCAAAATGTTCTTCCAATTATCCACTAATATCCCCCTGTATATCTTCTACTCCGTATCTTCTTTCGCCACCGGAATATATACCATCTTCAAAGGAATCATCTTGCGGTACTTTTCACTCAATTTATCATAATACTTTAAAATCAATTCCACCAGTTCGGTACCATTTATCCCACGAATAATCGGTGTGCTTTCGAGATACTTCTGAGCATTCTTTGTGTAATTAGAAAGAGTTACAAACAAGCCATAATCACCCTCGCGCATTGCACCTTTTAAGGACTGAATAGTAGATTCCTTAATATCACTATCCTGACTCTTTACCTGTACCATAATACGTGGCGGAAGCTCGTCCTTATATGCGACGATGTCTATTCCACTATCTCCACCATGCGCAGAAACAATTGTACGATAACCCATTGCCTGTAGCAGATCCGCTATAAAATCCTCCAAGTCATATCCCTTCAGATTTTTGCTTAATTCTTTTAAAATAAAATCCTTGGTACTTTCGATGATTTCATCCGCAGTCGCTGCTACAGTTTCATCTTCCTCTACAGATTCTTTCGCAAAATTCTTATCAATTGCAGCCAAAAATTCATCTGCATAATTTTTCACTATAAAAAATGATAATGCCGATCCTATCTCATACAATGCTCCTTGCGAAAAGACTGTTCGCGGCAAATGCTTGAGCCATTTTACTTTTCGTTGTTGCACATACTCATCCGACGAAGGAATGTACTCATATTCTCCTTCTATGACTCCAATATTGATCTTGCGGTCAATTTTGGAAGGAAACACAACATAATCTCCAATTTTCACTTCATGCATAAAACGAAATAGCATACCAGCACAGGTTGCAATGCTACCTTTCTTGGCATTCGGATAACTTTTCTCATAATGTGACTTAAAAGCCTCACGTGTTGCATCCAATACAGAAAGATTGCCGAATACTTTCCAGCCAATGGCTATAACATCGTTATTCAAAAACAAATTATCATTCGTTGTATGTATGCCCCATACTGTATTTGCCATGCTTATAAACTTTTTCTTCATTTATCAACGTAGAACCAACATCAAAAAACAGCCATTCTATATTTCTAAACATACTCTGTGGCACCTCTGCTTGTTTGTCGAACACACTCCTGCTCCAGCTTCACATCATGCGCCAGCATATACTGAATGGTTTCCCGCCACTGTGTGGACTCTGTCGCCAAGGCTTCCAATCTTTTTCTGTCGCTTCCGCTAAGCTTTTTCCCATATTTTTCGTACTGCATGATAGTATCCAGATCCATGTGATACGCCCGAAACGGTATTCCGGTCTTCTTCTGCAGATCTCTCAAAATAGCAAAACCGCCAGCGTCGATATCCCCGAAGTGCCAATACTGCACATCCGGCAAAGCCTGATAGATTTCTTTCAACAACCGCCTTCGGACACTGTTGTGATAGCCCCCCAAATAAATGATCAGGCAATCCTGCTCTTTCCAACGAAAAAAAGTCGTGAGGTTTTCTATCGTAAGCACCTTCTTTATCTTTGAAAGCTCTGCAAAACGAACATTCGCAATATCTTCCCCGGAGAGTCCGATTCCCTGATGCAGCCTGTTCAGATGAATCATTTCATCTCCCAGCACGATCCCGGCATTTCCTTTAAAATACACATAGTTCGGCGTGTGGTAAATGCCATATTCCGCCAGGATCTCATCATCATCCGTCTCAGAAAAACCTTCCTGAAATTTCCGAAATATTCCGGTGACCTGATGCTCTATACTCTCAAAATATTTAGAATCCTGGAAACATCTGACAGAAAACTCTCTGACATAACAGGCTTCTTTATTCTGCTCCACAAAACGGATAGCCTGCAAGAGTCTAAGTGTATCATCCGTTTGGGTCAGATTGATATATTCCTTCACAGTCTGGTGACTGCGCAGCCGTGACAGAAGATAGTCTGCGAATTGGTACGCTGCTGTTTCACGTAACAAAGCTATGTCTTCTTCTCCCAAATGCGTCGGTGCCTGACCAGTCGCTTCAGAAATATCAGATGACAATTGATCCAGATACTCCGCAAGCAGCGCAATATTCTTCTGCTCCAGCTCATTCTTCGGCACCCTTTCCAAAACAGAATAGATCTCATCCACCCGGTCTGTATTCATGCGGACTCTCTCAATCTGATGATCCCTTTTCCTGTCCTTCCAGAGAATCTCCACAAACCCTTTTCCTTCCAGTGCCTTCATCAGTATATGGATCGTCTCATATTCCAACGTACTCTCGTCAAAATATTGCGGCAGGCTCTTTTTCGTAAAAACAAAGTCTATATGAACAGTCCGCTTATTCTCTCCGATCGAAAGCAGACTGTTCTCATAGGAATCCAGCAGGGCATTCAGAATTTTCTGATCATATCGAACCATTGATATATTTCTCCACAAAACTTACTTTCTCATCTGTCATAACAAGGAGCGTCTCCTCCACCGCCGGACTGATATACTGGATCTTATCCGGCGGAGCCGCGATCAAAATCTGCAAGGGCAGCTTGCGCAGAAACTGAAGCACGCCGCCGATCCTTTCATCATCCATATTGTTGAAGGCTTCGTCAAACATGACAAGTCCAACCGCCTCCCCGCCAATATTATTGCGGTAAAGCTGCACAAAGGAAGCTGCCACCGTCACATAAAAAGGCGTCTGCGTTTCACCACCGCTCTTTTCCTCACAAACCTTGGAATACAGGGAATAATTGTTGTCACTGTGCCAAATCCGAATATCGTAATCCATATAAGTCCGATAATCCGTAAACTCGTCCAATGCCTTTGCCGTATTATCATTATCCAGCGCCAGACGTTCAAATAATTCCTCGATCACTGCTTTATGCGTCTCATGAAAAATGCCGCTGAAAATAGACTCCCCCTGTGTCGCATTGAAATCATCCATGATCATTTCATAGTATTGACGGTATTTTTTACTGGGCATGTACAAAAATTCATAGCGTTCATTGCTGAACAGGATGTCCAGAAGCGCATGGTTCAGATTCTTGAATTCACTCTGTGCCATCTTCATGTTCTCCTGCAGTTTGGAGAGGAACTGTTCTCGGAATTCTTCTTCCGCCGCCTGTCTCGCGTTCTCTACCTTCTCCTCATACTGCAAAAGCTCCGAATCCTTTAATTTTACAAATTCAGCCTCAAAATCCGGATAGCCCTCCATGGACGCCGCCGCACCAAAATCATGTGCCGTCTTATACTCCGTCATCGCTTCCCTCATGGCAGATTCCGAATTTCCTATGGTCGTCTGGTTTGCCTTGCGCGCTCTTGCATAATTATCCTTAAACTCCGATAAGGACCTCTCGGCAATCCGCTTTTCATATTCCTTATCCCACGCGATGCTCTGTGTGCCTGCTTTTGCTCCTATTTCGTGATAACAGACCATCCGGGTGTCCAGATCTGCCTCCCTCAGTTTTAGCTGTTCCTTATTTGTGGCGATTCTCTGCTCCGTTTGTCCTGCCATCCGATCCAGCCTGCTATATTTCTCCATCAGCTCCGTCAGAATAGACTCTAGCGCAGACAACTGAATCTGCTTCTGGATCATATTGGAATTTTTCTCCAAGGTCGCAATATTCTCCTTGCAGTTTTGGATCTCCATCCCGTTCTGGCGAAGGTCTGCCAGAACATCAATGCGATACTTGATATCGGTATCATATTCGATCGCCAACGGCTCCAATACTGCCCCCATAGCGTCAAGCCTCTCCGTCAGCCCTTTCATCTCCTCCTTCAAGGCATTGATCTTTCCCTTTACCTGCTCCAGCTGAACCTTGATCGCATTCTGTCCGATATAAGGCGTTTCAAATATTTCCGGTTTGATGGCGTTGGCCACATGGTTCTGGTAACGCATACATTCTCTGGTGATCGCGGTCTTATGTTTTTTCAGCTCCTGATAGGTGTCACACATCATAACCTTTCCCAGGATCATATTGATATAGCGTTTTGCGAATTTGTTCTTCGAGGTAACTACTGTGGCAAGGGACTTCTCCGGCGCTGTATCATACTCCTCCAGCTTCTGCGTATTGATCAGACCGACGCCAAACGCCTTCCTTTCTCTGCGCAGATTATCATAGGTCCCCAACGCAATATCAAAATTCTCCGGCTCCACAAGGATATAAAAACGCTGGGTGTTCAAATAGCCTTCCACTGCATTACGCCAGGAATCATCCGTAATCTCCAAAAGCTCACATAAGATTCTGGGTGCCGGCGTTCTTCCAATGCGGTTGAACTCATCCCGGATCGCTGTCATCACCCGTTCTACCTCCGGAGGATAGGAAAACTTTTTCCTCATGAGATTTTCCAGCTTCAGATTCAATTCCTGCCTCTCGTGCTCCAATTGCCGGATCTGTTCTGAGACTTCCGCTCTCTTTAAGATCAGCTTGTTTCTCATCTCCTCCTTGTACGTGATCACTTGCTGAAGATTATTCTTCACATCTGAAAGCAGTTCAATTTCTTCCAGATTGCCTAAATATTCATAATATGTCCGAACTGAATCGTCTACATCCTTAACTTCCAGTAATTTTTTTGCCTGTTCCCTGGCCTTACCTACACTCTTCACCAAGTCTTTCTTTTCATCCAAAAGCTCCGCGTGCTTTAGTTGAAGCTCCCGCAGTTTCTTTTCCTGTTCATCTTTCGCGATAAAGTCTTTATCGCTTGCCAGCTCCGTTCTGAGATCATCCCTGATCTTCTGTTTCTCCTCCTGCTCTTTTCTGACTGCCAATAGCGCTTTATTATGCTCCTCAAGACGATGTTCATCAGCACGCACACCGTCTGTCAGGATCCGGATATCCTCCTGTGTCAGATCTGCCTCGATCCGCGCCAGGAAATATTCATACATCCTGTCTTTTTCCATACCATCCGCCACTGCTTCATGAGCCTTCGTTATTTCATCCAGCTTCCCGATACGCACTTTCACATCTTCCAATGTCCTCTGCAAATCCTGGTAAGACCTCACATTTTCCCTGAGCACATCGATGTTGACTTCTTTTTCATCCAGCACATAGGAGTATACAAAATCCTTGATATCGTCAATGGGCCTAAATGCCAACGCCTTCGGGATCAGCCGGAAAAATTTATCCTCCAGCCTTCCGAAGCGGTTTTTGATCATGGACTTTGCCTCTTTCTCCGTACTGCACCACTGCTTGATCACCTTTGCATTCGTAGTACGGAACTGATTAATGGACTTCGGCGCCCTTCCCTGAAAGAAAAGATCATCCTCCAGTCTCTGTCCGTCTATCAGATAGCGGACAGTCTTCTCCTGTCCCTCCGAAGCAGAATCCACCACAGCGCCCACAATAAAATATTTATCGCGTTTTTCCTCATAAAATTCCAAGGCCACATGCGCGCTGATCTCACCGGTCCTCTCATAGGGTCTGTTCTCTTTTCCCGTTTTGCACCGGATATACCCTGTCAGCTTTCGCTTTCCGTTTTCGTGAGCAGCTTTATTAAAATGATTTGTAGAACAAGTCACCACAAATTGTATAGCATCTAACAGGGTAGATTTTCCTGCGCCGTTTTCTCCGGAAATCAGGGTGGAATCCTCAAAATCGACATAGGTATTCGTGAAACGATGCCAGTTAATCAGTTTCACTCTCGTCAATTTCTTCATTTTCCTTCTCCCCCTTCCGATAGATTTCCAGCTTTTCATACGCCTGCTTAATGTCTTCCACACGCACTGCCATCAAAATAGAATCAAAGATCAAAATTCTGCTGTCCTCATTGGTCAGATCACGATCCAACGTCTCGATCAATTGAAAGCGCCTGAAAATACTGATTGCGTTCCGTAACGTCGTCTTGTCGATCATTTTATCCCGGATCTTCAAGCTTAAGAATTTATCATGAATATCTCCCACATTGACGATCACCTCGTCCGATACGGATAGCTCCCTTCTCTTTTCATCATACAGAATCCGCAGGATCAACAGGATGACCGATTCAAAAAGCTTGAGATTATATCTGTTATAATTAAGCGGATTGGTGAGTTGGATCACCCCATATCCCTCATTGACCTCCAGCCGATATCCCATAAGGGACAGATAGTCTGAGAATTTTTCACGGTATTTGATCACGAAATAGTAGTCCGCCTTGCTCGTTTCATTCCGCTTGCACAAAAAGCAGCTGGACAACAAACGATTGCATATTCTCGTGAATTCCGCTTTATCCTTCTGTAGCATGCCCTCCAGATAATCCATCCTTATTTTGGCTCCTTCCTGATAATTTCAAAATCCTGAAAGCGGTATCCTTGCACCTGTGCTCCGTATACTGCTTGTGCGCTCTGTGTAATCTGAGTCTGTTTCGACTGGTCCTGCGTATGCTGTTCCTGTGCCAAATTTTCCAGCAATGACTGCGCCTCTTGTACGGTTCTATCTTTTTCCTCTGCAGGCACACTAATCAAATATTTCATATTTTTTCTCTGTCCGTACAACCGAATATAAATCAGTTTTACAAAGTCCTCCACTGTATCAAGCTGCAGTTGTGATGCCAAAATTTTCTGTCTGTCTCCCAACTGTTGCTCCACATACGCCTCAATCCGTTCGGGGCTCAATACCCGGGCTAGTTTCTCCATCATGTACTTTAATTTTTCATTCCGGAGTCCCGGATCTACATCCTCATCGGAAATAGCCGTAGGCGTAAAAGTTTTTTTACCCTCTATCGGCGTATAAAGAGATTTTTCATCTATTACGGAAACACTGTAAAGACGGATCAGCTCGTCTAAAAATTCAATTCTGTAAATTCCTGACAGATCCATATTTTCCGCAAAAATCCGATCACTCATGCCAGACAAGAGCTCCTTTAACTGCCCTCTGACATCTTCGCCCCCGATCAGATAAAATTTGGCACGGTTGATCGCCGCACGTTGATATTGTGTATTTTTGTGATTGATTTCAGACAGAATATCATCCATGTTGTGAAAGGCTTCCACCACCTGATGGATATAATGATATGTCAGCTCCCTTGCGTCTTCTTTGGAAATTTCTCTGATCCCGGCAAGCTCTTCGCTGGCCTTTTCTATATATTTCGAATTTCTGCTCTTAGCCTCAAGTCTCTCCACAATCTCCGGTCTGAACTTCGACACGTTGTCGGAAGTGAGCAGACGATGATATGCCTTGTCCACAATATTTTCAATGTAATCGTTGAACAAAACATTCATGATCTCCGCAGGCGTCTTATACTTTGTGAGATCATCGATATAATTTTTGATACTGGAGCTTAAGTTTTTCAACCCCGTGATCAGCATATCCGTATTTTCTACAATAGAAAGAAGCACAACCCCGGGATTTTCCGTGTTCGTCCTCACCAATGTATAGATGGTATAGATATAACCCTGATATTCAATGCGCTTCCCCTCGGCTATTTCCAATAGCGTCTTGATCACCTTGACCGCATGTTCCCTGAAATTCACACGCTGCACATAGCTTTTATCCGTCTCAATATCGATCCAGCCGTAAGCCTCCAGCTTGCGCAGCATCCAGTTCGCCTGATCCCTGGCGGATTTTCCCGCTATTTCCTCATCTAAGAGGTTGCATTTTACCTCTTTGATATCTGCGGCCTGTGTCTGTTCAAAATAATACTGCAATTCCTCCACGAGCACATCTCTTTCCACACCAAAAGAAAGCTGATGATCCATGACGGAAAACAGCTTGCAGATACATTCCCAATATACGGTTTTATTCGGGGAAGCGAGTGGAACAAAGAAGTTCTCTCCGACAATGTGGTACAATGGTTTGCTCCTTATCGTTGTATCTTATCGTAATTTGCTTGCGACTTTACTTACGATTAAATTATAAAGTCGTATGCAAATTACGTCAATGATATTAGTTCATATTTGTATCGCCTTTAGGTGCTTATCTCATTGCTTACGCGTAAATTACTCAATGATCGTAGCAACTCTTCCGGAACCAACGGTTCTACTACCCTCACGCTATATGAATAGCGTTTTTCGATGTATTTTCTATACTTTTTCTGGCTGAAATATGCATATTTTCGTTGTTTTATATGCTCTATTTTTATTTGCCTGATTTCTTGACACCGTTTTGGCACCGGAAATGTTTCTCTTAACCAAAATGAAAATTTATATGTACGTTAATACTTCCATCAAATTCGCAACTGCAGTGACATTATCCGGAATATCTTTACCACTCCTATTTATCCATATTGTATTTATTCCTACTGCACTGGCTCCCTTTATATCACTACTTAACGAATCTCCTATATGCAGAACTTCGCTTGCTTTTAATCCAACCTTACTTAATACCAATTCAAATATTTCCTTTCTTGGTTTATATGATTTAGCATAACCCGTCATCATATTTGTCCCATTTTGCATATTCTATGGAGCCCCACTATTTTGATACTCATATTTTATCATAGTTCTTGCGCATATCTTTGCGCATCTGAAATTGCGAAGCAATTTTGAATGAAACCGTTTACAGTTTCATTTTATCATGTTCAGATACCAAATTCCATTTCATTTTAAATACCGCACAATGTCCTTATACCAAGAACTTTTTGAGCGATTCACCGCGATATTCTCGTTTCTTAGCCATATCAATAATCAAGATAAATCTCTCCCCTGTGTGAAAAGCCGTCCTTGCTTTTAGTGGGTGGTAGTTAAGATTTTGGCATATTTACTCAAAAAGTGCATACAATAACATAGTAAATTAGCGGTGGTTGATTTAGAGTTGATTGAAAGCCTCTGTTCCACCGAGCAGCTGGGATCTTGTAAATTACTCCAGTAAATCGAAAATTCTACATTAAGAATTCAATTATATAATCTGCGACAGCTCTCGTATTCAGCGGTCGATAAGAACTTTCATGCAACAATATTACATCCCTGCCAATCAATAGATTGTTTTTCTCGTATATATCCAGTTTACTGAGTGTATTTTTAAGGTAAAACGGATTGTCTATCATCCCCAAATGCTCCACATATTTTATCTCCCCAGTGGTTCTATTCATGACAGTGAAATCAGGATGGAATTTTTTTATCACACCATCTACAAGCAACAACAGCGGTTTCTCATACTTGTACGGTATTCCCTGTCTATTCAACTCATCCGCTATGATTTTTTCAGACTTTGACCTGACACGCTCACCCCGATTGGTATAGTATTCCGTGTAATCGTCCTCGTTAAAGGGCAATCCCACATACCCCTCCTGCTCAAATCTCTTAATCTTCTCACTAATCGGCAAAATATCCGGTTCAAACAGAATTCGTTTCCCTTCGTAGAGTTTAGTATATAACGCTGATATTTGTTTTTCCCCTTCTATAATACGCTTAAGATACTTAATCTCCTTCTCAAGTAACAAACAAAGTTTGCTCCGATATTCTGCCTGCGCCAGGTTCTTAATTCTATTCCATTCTTTTTGCTTACTCACATATTTATTGTTGATACAGTATTGATAGCTTCCTCTAACTTTTCTACATGATAATCTTCCGGTATCATCCTGCACGGCGAAACCAGCTCTGGATTCCTTCGATTGCTCCATGCTTATCTTATTCAGTATATCTTCATACTGCCGGATTTGTTTTAGAATCTCTTTGCTTATAATTATCTCCTCCTATTCTCTTTCGCTTTACAGCTACACAGGCCATGGATTTGTCTGCCCCTGTTGCATTGCTGTGAACCCTCACTTGTTTTCATGCTACACAAGCCGGGGATTTGTTTGCCCCTGTTGCACCACTGTGGCCTCTCACTTGTTTTCATGCTACACAAGCCGGGGATTTGTCTGCCCCTGTTGCACCACTGTGGCCTCTCACTTGTTTTCATGCTACACAAGCCGGGGATTTGTCTGCCCCTGTTGCACCACTGTAACCCCTCACTTGTTTTCATGCTACACAGGCCATGGATTTGTCTGCCCCTGTTGCATTGCTGTGCAAGAATACTGTGCAGCCACTATGATCCATTTGCGGAATATTCACCTGGAAATCAGGCTAAGAAATATTAAAGAAAATAGGACTCTTCGTATCCGAAGAGCCCTATTTGTAATCAATTATAGACTACTAACACTGAAATCAAATGAATTCATATGAATTATGATTACTCAATGATAGTAGCAACTCTTCCGGAACCTACGGTTCTACCACCTTCACGGATAGCGAAGGTAAGACCCTGCTCCATAGCGATGGGATGGATGAGCTCGATGGTCATCTCTACGTTATCACCAGGCATGCACATCTCGGTACCAGCAGGCAGGTTGCAAACGCCGGTAACGTCGGTGGTTCTGAAGTAGAACTGAGGA
>CADBNO010000053.1 GCA_902796105.1 uncultured Lachnospiraceae bacterium
CCTGTACAGTACTCTTCTCGCTGTCGGAAATCTTATCGCCAACCTCGGACAAAGCCTTCTCGGTCTGCATTGCGAAACTCTCTGCTTCGTTGATGGTTTCCACAGCTTCCTTCTTCTTCTTATCCTGAGCCTCAAACTCCTGAGCTTCTTTAATTGCCTTCTCAATATCCGCATCGGACATATTGGAGCCTGCGGTGATGGTAATATGCTGCTCCTTGCCGGTACCCAGATCCTTTGCAGACACGTTTACGATACCGTTGGCATCAATATCGAAAGTAACCTCGATCTGAGGGATTCCTCTGGGTGCGGGTGCAATACCGTCCAGACGGAACTGTCCAAGGGACTTGTTATCTCTTGCGAACTGTCTCTCACCCTGTACTACATTGATATCTACCGCGGTCTGGTTATCTGCTGCCGTGGAGAATACCTGGCTCTTCTTGGTAGGAATAGTGGTATTTCTCTCGATCAGCTTGGTCGCTACACCGCCCATGGTCTCGATGGACAGAGACAGGGGCGTTACATCCAGCAGAAGGATATCCCCGGCACCTGCATCGCCTGCCAGCTTACCGCCCTGTACGGAAGCACCCAGTGCCACACACTCATCAGGGTTCAAGGACTTGGAAGGCTCCTTGCCGGTCAACTGTTTTACTTTTTCCTGCACTGCAGGGATACGGGTGGAACCGCCTACCAGCAATACCTGACCCAGATCGGAGTTGTTCAGTCCTGCATCTCTCATTGCGTTCTGTACCGGGATCGCTGTTCTCTCTACCAGATCTCTGGTCAGATCGTCGAACTGCGCTCTGGACAGATTCATATCGAAGTGCAGAGGACCGCTTGCGTTCATGCTGATGAACGGCAGGTTGATGTTGGTGGTCATTGCGCTGGAAAGTTCCTTCTTTGCTTTCTCGGCAGCCTCTTTCAATCTCTGCATTGCCATCTTATCATTGGAAAGATCAACGCCCTGTGCCTTCTTGAACTCGGATACCATCCAGTCGATGATCTTGTTATCAAAATCATCGCCGCCCAGATGGGTATCACCGTTGGTAGCCAGCACTTCGATGACTCCGTCACCGATCTCGATGATAGACACATCAAAGGTACCGCCACCCAGGTCGTATACCATGATCTTCTGCTCTTTCTCATTATCCAGACCGTAAGCCAACGCTGCTGCGGTAGGCTCGTTGATGATACGCTTTACCTCCAGACCAGCGATCTTACCTGCATCCTTGGTCGCCTGACGCTGTGCATCATTGAAGTATGCAGGCACCGTGATCACCGCCTCGGAAACCTTCTCACCCAGATAAGCTTCCGCATCCGCTTTCAGCTTCTGCAGGATCATAGCAGAAATCTGCTGCGGGGAATACTTCTTGTCATCAATGGTACGACCGCGGTCTGTACCCATATCTCTCTTGATAGATGCTATGGTCTTCTCTGCATTGGTCACTGCCTGACGCTTTGCAGGCTCACCCACCAGACGCTCACCGTTCTTGGTGAACGCCACGATTGACGGTGTGGTTCTTGCTCCTTCAGCGTTTGCGATAACGGTGGGCTTACCACCTTCCATAACTGCTACACAGCTGTTTGTTGTTCCCAGATCAATACCAATAATCTTGCTCATATCTTTCTCCTCCTGATCATCTTTCTTTTTATGATTATTTGACATATTTTTACTATTTTACCTGTTGTACAAAGACACTTTTCTATTGCACTACAGCCACCATGCTGTGTCTCACTACCGTATCCCGATAGGTATAACCTTTTTGCAGCTCCTGCGCCACCACGCCGGATTCATATTCCTCGCTCTCCACCTGCATCACGGCATTGTGAAGATTCGGATCAAACTCACATCCCACCGCTTCGATCGGCTTTACACCGATATTCTCCAGCTCCGTGACAAGCTGCTTGTAAATGCGGTTCATACCATCCACGAAGGGATCTTCCTTCTGTTCCTCCGGAACCGTTGCAAGTCCCCGCTCAAAATTGTCGATCACGGGAAGTATCTTCTCGATCACACTCTTGGCACCTGTCTCGAACATTGCGGACTTTTCTTTTTCCGTCCGGTTTCGAAAATTCTCAAACTCGGCAAGCTGACGTTTCACTCTGTCCTCAAGCTGCGTGATCTGCTCCTTGAACTGCTCCTCTTTTTTGTCTTTCTTCTCCTGCTTCTTCGCAGCTCTGCGCTCCGCCCAGGATGCTTTGCCTTTTTCTTCTCCGGCCTCCTCAGCCTCCGGCTCACCATCGGTTCCCGAACCGTCTGCCGCAGCTTCAGTCTCCCCGGTAACCTCTGCATCCTCAGTTCTTACTTCGCTATCTGTCTCAGCTGCTTTCGACTGTTCATCCTCAGTCATCTGTCCATTCTGCATTTCCTGCTCTGCCATATGACATCCTTCTTTCTATCTTATATTCTGAAGTTTCACAGCTTGCTATCCGTGATCCTTGTATATCTCATCCAGCTTACTCTGCAAGGTCTTCAGTGTCCCGACCACCTTATCGTAATCCATACGCTTGGGTCCCACGATACCGATCGTCCCCCGCATACCGTCGCCCAATTCATAAGTGGCTGTCACTACACTGCAGTCCCGCATACTGCTCACCGGCGACTCGTTTCCGATATAAACCTGGATCCCTGTATTATCACTGTCGAAATCCTGATTCAGCAGATTTTCCAGCTGCTCCTTCTCCTCGAACGTGTTGATCAGCTCGCTGGCCTTCTCCTGATCTGCCAATTCCGGATATCGGAAAATATTGTTCGTTCCGCTGGTGTAGATCTCCAGATCCTCCTCCGCCTTGATGGCGTCTGCCACCGCATCGATGACTTCACCGACAATATCACTGTGGATCCCCGCCTGCTGCTTCATGGCTGAGATCATTCCCAGATTGATCTCCGAGATGGAAAGCCCTGTCAGATTCGTATTCAGCAGAAGGTTCAGCTTCAACAGCGTCTCATCGGAAAGCTCCTCCCTCACGGTCAGGATATTGTTCTTGATGACATTTCCCTCCACTACGATGACCGCCAGGATCTGACCTTCATCCACGCGGGAAAGCTGTACGAATTTTACCTTGTTGCCTGCCATCTTCGGCGCCGAGATCATGGTTGCATACTGCGTATTCTGAGCCAGCACCTTTGCCACCCGCTGCAGCACCTGCTCCATTTTGTCCTGTCGCTCCAGAAGCATCTCCTTCATCTCGACCACTTCGCGCTCCTTGGCCTCCATCATGGTGTCCACATAGAAGCGATAGCCCTTGTCAGAAGGAGTCCTGCCTGCCGAGGTATGCGGCTGGAGAATATATCCCATCTCCTCCAGATCGGCCATCTCATTGCGGATGGTTGCGGAGCTTAAGTTCAAGTCAGTGTACTTGGAAATCGTTCTGCTTCCTACCGGCTCGCCGGTTTCCAGATAATTGCGGATGACAGCCTGTAAGATCTTTGTCTTTCGCTCATCTAACTCCATCCTGCGCTCCCCCCTTCCTTTATGTCGGTCCGGATCATCTCCTGGCAAATGCTTTTAGATTGTTAGCACTCGTTTAGGTGGAGTGCTAATCATCCTACGTCATAAGATAGCACTATGAATATTTATTGTCAACACATTTCACACAAAATATTTCTAAATAATTTATTAACCCCGAGCTTTGCATTATTTTTCATGAATCATCCTAAAACAAAAAAGCGTGCAACAAACGCTGCACACTTTTCCATTTATTTTCTTTATTCTGCTGTTCGGATCAGATATCGAAGGAACCTGTGAAATCCTTGTTCATTACGTAGTAAACCTTCTTCTCCTCAGCCTTTACATACAGCTCAACGCTGGTAAGATCAGCTGCCTTCTGCTGCAGATCATACTTCCATACATCCTTCGCGATCTTAACCAGATCATCGTTGGTGTAAGAATTGCCTGCTACCTGAAGCTCAACAACGCTCTTAAGCTCAGCCTTCTTTGCAGGAGCCTTCTTAGCGGTCTCTTTCTTCTCAGCTACTTTCTTTGCAGGAGCCTTCTTAGCGGTCTCCTTCTTAACAGTTTCTTTCTTAGCGGGCTTCTCAGCCTTAACTTCTGCTGCAGGTGCTGCTACTGCCTTAACATCTGCTGTCTCAGCGGATGTAGCTACTGCAACGGGCTTCTTTGCTGCTGCCATGATAACTCTCCTCCCTAAATGTTTCCTGACATTCCTGTTTAATGTTTCCCATCTTCACAAGCCATATAGAATATGCCAAATAAGCATCTTCTCAATGCTTGACAGTACACAGTTTATCGCTTTTAACAAGCCTTGTCAACTACAATTGTTACAAAAAAGCGGCATTTTATTGCGAATTAGTGTACTTTTTGCCATAAAACTACCTGTTTTATCGACTTCAAAATCCTTCACTTCAAAACCAGGAAGTACAAAAGCACCAGAATACCAAGCACGATCCGGTACCAGCCGAACACCTTGAAGTCATGCTTCTTAATATAACCCATCAAAAACCGCAGCACAAACAGGGATACGACAAAGGAAACCACCATTCCGATCAATAACAGCGCCACTTCAAGTCCGGTAAAGGCAAATCCGAATTTCACCAGTTTCAGCAGACTCGCGCCGAACATCACCGGTATCGCCAGGAAAAACGTATACTCCGCAGCCACTGTACGGGAAACGCCGATCAGCAACGCGCCCAGAATCGTCGCTCCCGATCTGGACGTTCCCGGAAAGATCGCCGCCAACAGCTGAAACAGTCCGATCAGCAATGCAACTTTATAAGTGATCTCCGAGAGTTTTCTGATCTTAGGCCTGCGTCCCTTATTCCATGTTTCGATCAAAAGAAATGCGACACCAAACACGATCAGCGCCAGCGCCACACAGACCGGATTGTAAAACAGGGCATCAAACAGGTCATCAAACAACAGACCGATCACCACCGCCGGCAGGCAGGATACCACAATTTTGAACCACATGGTCATAATGTCCGGTTTGATATAGGACATGATCCCGGTTCTGTCTTCCCGCTCCTTTTCCGTCAATGCAAACGGCCATATCTTATGCCAGAACAATAACACCACCGCCATAATGGCACCCAGCTGTATCACCACATCAAACATGTCGAAAAAGCCTTCACTCACATTCTGAAAAGGAATGAACTCCTCCACCAGGATCAAATGACCGGTACTGCTGATGGGCAGCCATTCCGTGATCCCTTCCACAATACCGTATATGATCGCCTTTATGATCTCCAACATTCTCTGCTCCTTTTATCTGTCACTATTTCTTATTTAATATATTCTTACTTTAATATATGTAAGGACTCGTTCCGGCAGTATTCATTTGCATCACTTTGCGCTGTTTATCAATCTGTGCCATCGCAAGACATACATAGACACAAGAGAGGACAAAGAACACAAGTCCCGAAAGAGAACCGAGCACCGGTATCATTCGCAGACCGGTGAGCTTGAACAATCCTTTCAGCAACAGGGACAGCGTTTTTCCGTAAATGGTCAGCTGATAGATCTGTCCGAACCCGAAACGATATTTTTGGATCGATGCGATCAGCATACAGATAAGAGCCACGAACAGCGCCGAAAAGAAATACATCGCGATAGCACAGGGATAACTGATCAGATAAAATACAATGATCGCACCTGAAACATAAGGAAGAAATCCGATCAGATCCTCCCTGCTGAAATTCCACTCCTTCGGCCATGCGGTCATCTGCACTTTACCTTCATTCTTGATCACGACGCCGTTCTGGTCACAGATCGCTGCCTGGTCGTAATCGACCAATGCCCTGCGCCACTCCGCTTCCGTCATGGACATGACCCAATCCGCATTGCTGTCAAGCGACACTAACATTCCGTCCTCGTCCAGTTTGAACGTCTCCTCAATATAAAATTTCCCATTCTCCAGATTAAAATCCGGCACATGCTCGCGGATCATGGGTTCCAGCCCGCCCACGAAGACAGCGGCACCAATGGCCCCCCTGATATTCGCGATCACAAAATAAATGGTGACCAAAAGAACCGCATAACCAAAAACCTTGCCCTTCTTATTCTTCAAAAACTGTCCGTACGAACCGATCTTTGCGATAGCCGCACCCATTTCCTGAAATACATTCATATCCTACACTCTCCTCTCCAGATACTCCATCAGCGGATCAAAACATTCTTTTGCTTCCTCATACCCCTGTTCATAGAGTTTCTCCATCTTTGCACGATCATGCTCGATCCGCGCGACCTCGCTGGCCTTTTGCGGACGGATCACAAAAATCTTACCTTTTTTCTCCAGCTGATCAATATAGTCCAGGCATTCGTTATATGTCTGATGTCTGTGTTCCATCGCTTCCACTAATCTCGGGTATTTTGCATAGCGAACCTTGATAAGCGCCAGCTGCGCCTTGTCTATGGGCTTACGCCTGTACCCCACTTCTTTCGTCATGACCACAACGCTCTTGCGGTTCCCATCCACAATGGATCTCCGGATGGGAATGGAATCCGCCATGCCACCATCCAGATAAAGCTTTCCGCCTATTTTTACCATGTTGGAGACCAACGGCAGCGATGCGGAAGCCTGCACTTTGATAATGTCCTTGCGCAGATCCCGAAGCCGCAGATATTCTGCCTGCCCCGTCTCCACATTCGTCACCACACTGTATGCCTTTCCTTTGTATTGCAGATATGTATCGTGGTCAAACGGATAAAGGTAGTCCGGTATCGTGTGATAGCACATATCCACGTTAAACAGATTGCCCGTAGTCAAAAGACTCTGCACGCCGCAATAATATTTGGAATCAAGGTAGTCCAAACTGATATCCCGCGCCCTTCCCCGCTGTTTGGAAACATAACTGCACAGATGGCAGGCTCCGGCGGACACACCATATATGCTGGAAAACTCCAGCTCTTTATCCAGAAAAAGATCCAGCACGCCGGCCGTGTATATGCCTTTCATGCCTCCGCCCTCAAGAACCAATCCCGCGTGATACATAACGTGACACGCTCCTTTCTATCGATTCGGATACTCTGTCTCCACAAATTTCCGCAATGCCGCCAGCGACCGCTCCACCTTCTCTGTGGCAATGCAGTACGCCATGCGGAAGAATCCGGGCGCCCCGAAGCTGTCTGCCGGCACCAGGATCAGATCATACTTTAACGCCTTGTTGCAGAACGCAATGGAATCCTCTTCCAATGCCTTGGGGAAGATATAAAAGGTTCCGCCGGGCTTCACGCAGGTGAACCCAAGGCTCTTTAATTCCTTGTAGATCAGATTCATATTGGTCTCATAGACGCTCAGATCCGCTGTTTTGTCCAATACGTCGCACACAGCCAGCTGAATGATGGACGGCGGACAATTGTGTCCGATCCCGCGCGAGATCTGACCGCACATATTTACCATAGTCTCCGCGTCCGCGCACGCCGGATTGATCGCCAGATACCCGATCCTCTCGCCCGGCAGGGACAGCGACTTGGAGAACGAATAACACATCATGGTATTTTCATAAAACTTAGATACACAGGGCGCATCCACACCCGCAAATACAATTTCCCGGTACGGCTCATCCGAGATCAGGTAGATCTCATGACCGTACTGTGCCGATTTGGCCCGCAGGATATCCGCGAGCTTCTGCACGGTCTCCGTGGAATACACAATACCGGACGGATTGTTCGGCGTATTGATCAGGATTGCCTTCACCTTGTCTGTCAGCATTTCCTCGAACGCGGTAAAGTTGATCTGGAACGTCTCCGTATCAGGGGGAACGATCTTCAGCTTCGCCCCGGTCAGTTCAATATAGGGTCTGTATTCCGGGAAAAACGGTGCAAAGATCAGCACCTCATCTCCCTCCTCCACCACCAGACGCAATGCATGCGCAATGGCGCCTGCTGCCGCAGAAGTCATAAAAATATGCTCCTTCCGATAAGGAATACCAAAACGCTTTTCCAGCGAAGCCGCTATCGCCTCTCTCACGGAAGTGATCCCCAGACTGGGGCTGTAACCGTGCAGCTCCATAGGATTCTTTTCCTGAAGCAGCCGGATCATCGCATCCGTAAACTCCTGCGGAACCGCTACAGAAGGATTCCCCAGACTATAGTCAAACACATTCTCATAACCGATCTCCTGCCCGCGCGCCGTAGCAAACTCAGACAGTTGCCGGATCACTGATTTCCCCGATAACATATTTTTGTACTTCTGTACTAACATTTTATTTCCTCCGAATTTTAAAAATCAGAAATATAACAATGATGCTTCGCCTGGTCAGACTCGAAAAACGCGTCGCGTTTTCCAAGAAACGCTTTGCGTTTCCGTTGAAATGATGCTTCGCCTGGTCAGACTCGAAAAACGCGTCGCGTTTTCCAAGAAACGCTTTGCGTTTCCGTTGAAATGATGCTTCGCCCGGTCAGACTCGAAAAACGCGTCGCGTTTTCCTCGTTGAAATGATGCTTCGCATCATTTCACATTATATCTCTAATTGTCTGCCCATGCAAGAGCGCATTTCACGGCCTTGTGCCAGCCATTCAGCAAGCCGTCCCGCCTCCCGGCATCTATCGCCGGCGTGAAGGTTCTGTCCTGTTTCCAATTTGCGCGGATCTGTGCCTGATCCTCCCAGTATCCGACTGCAAGCCCGGCCAGATACGCCGCTCCGAGAGCCGTGGTCTCAATACAGCTCGGACGCACCGTTTCCGCATCGATCACATCCGCCTGGAACTGCATGAGAAAATCATTGGCGCTGGCTCCGCCGTCTACCTTCAGGCTTCTCAGATCAATGCCGCTGTCCCGCTCCATTGCCTGCAGCAGATCAGCCGACTGATAAGCGATGGACTCCAACGCCGCCCGGATAAAATGTGCTCTGGTCGTGCCTCTGGTGATTCCCACGATAGTTCCCCGCGCATAAGGATTCCAATAGGGTGCACCCAATCCGGCAAAAGCCGGAACCAGATACATGCCGTCCGAGTCCGCGGTCTGTTCGGCGAAGTGCTCTGACTCCGCTGCATTCCGGATCAGTTCCATACCATCCCTCAGCCACTGGATCGCCGCCCCCGCAACAAACACACTTCCCTCCAAGGCATAATTTACATCACCGTCTGCAGTCGCCGCAATCGTGGTGAGCAGCCCGGAAGCCGAATCGATGATCCTATCCCCGGTGTTCATCAACAGAAAACAGCCTGTGCCATATGTATTCTTCACATCACCCGGTTCAAAACAACACTGTCCGAACAACGCAGCCTGCTGATCACCTGCCGCACCAGCGATAGGAATCGCGCCGCCAAGAAATGACACATCTGTCACACCAAATAAATGACTGGAAGGATGAACCTCGGGAAGCATGGTTTCCGGAATCTGAAAATACTCCAAAAGCTCCCTGTCCCACTGCAGTTTTCGTATATCAAACAGCATGGTGCGGGAGGCATTGGTAAAATCCGTGGCATGCACTTTTCCTTTGGTGAGATTCCAGATCAGCCAGCTGTCCACCGTACCGAAGCGCAATCTTCCGTCCCGCGCTTTTTCCGCGGCGCCTTCCACATGCTCCAGGATCCAGGCGATTTTCGTCGCGCTGAAATACGCATCCGGGATCAATCCGGTCCTCTCCCTTATCCGCTGCTCCCAACCGTCTTTTTTCAATTGCTCGATCCGGTCCGCCGTTCGCCTGCACTGCCAGACAATAGCGTTATACACCGGTCTGCCGGTCTCGGCATCCCAGACAATGGTGGTCTCCCGCTGATTCGTGATACCTATGCCTTTGATCTGCTCCGCACTCACATTGATCTTGGCCATGGCTTCCGCCGCCACAGACAACTGGGACGACCAGATTTCCATAGGATCATGCTCCACCCACCCCGGCTGCGGATAGATCTGCGCAAACTCCTTCTGCGCCATCGAACAGATCCGTCCGCCTTTGTCAAACAAAATGCAACGGGAACTGGTCGTTCCCTGATCCAGAGACATAATGTACGTGTCCATA
>CADBNO010000054.1 GCA_902796105.1 uncultured Lachnospiraceae bacterium
AAAACGCGGTCCGTTTCCTTCCCGCGTTTCGTTTAAAAATTATGTTTTTGTTTTGAAAAAATTTTGTTTTGAAAGATCTCAGTACTCCCACTTCACCAGACTTTTCTGCAGCTTATTCACTGCCAGATCGATCAGGGTTGTGATCAGCCCTACCGTCAGGATTCCGGCGAGCACACATCTGTAGTCCGCAAAACTCTTGTATTTCTCGATAAAGTAACCGATCCCCAGATTGATCCCGAGCATCTCCGCCCCTGAGAGACACATGAATGCACCGCGGAGACTCTTGGAAATGCTGCCGATGATACCCGGCAGGCAGTAGGGAAAGATCACCTTCACCAGCATACCGAAAGTTCCTACTCCCATGGTTCTGGCTGCCTCAATGATCTGTCTGTCGATCGTACCGACTCTCGCCACCGTCCCCTGAAAAGTAGGCCAGAACACGGCGAAGAAGATCACCGCGATCGCCGCCTGTCTGAAGGTGGTGAAGATCATGATCAGGTACGCTGAAAACATCAACGGCGGGATCAGCGTGATCACATTGGAAATGGGAAGAAGCACCTCTCTCACTCTGGGGATCCATCCCGCCAAAAGCCCTAACAGGGTTCCGAACACCGCTGCCAGCAGAAAGCCCCAGAACAAGAGCTGTAAAGACCCCCACACATCCGTCAGGATTTCCGGTGTCTTTTCCAGATACACATGGAACAGCCCCTCCGGGGACGGGATCAACAGGTCGTTGTGAACCCAGCCCAGTTTGTAGGAAACCTCCCACAAAATAAAAAATCCGAAGAGTACCACCGCCACATCCGACGCACTCTTTTTCTTACTGTGAAACAGATACAGTACATAGATCACAAAAGCCACGACCAGCACGGTAATATAAGCTCTGCTGTCGTAATATACCTTATGGACCGTAAAATACGGAAAGCTCAGTGTCAAAATCAGATTGACCGCAAACAGTACGGTTGCGATCCCCAACTCCAGGTACATACTTTTTTCCAAACGCCAGAATTCTCTACCACCATTTCCGCTTCTTTTGACTTCCGCATTTTTCCCGGTGACACCTTTAACTCCAGTATTTTTCTCGACACCATTTCGCCCGCTTTGATCATTCATAGTGCCACCTCCGCATCAATATTTTCCTCCACCTGATCATAGAAGGCGGCGATCAGCTGTCGGTGCAGTTTCTCATACTCTGCTGTACGGATCAGTTCCTCACGCACCCTGGGGTGCTCCAGCCTCACTTTCAGGATCGTGCGGATCCTGCCGGGCTCCATCACTACGATCCTGTCCCCCAGCAGGATTGCCTCATCAATGTCATGGGTGATGAATACCACAGTCTTTTTATGCTCCACGCAGAGCTTTGACACCAGTTCCTGCAGCTCCAGACGAAGTTTCGGATCAATGGCGCCGAAGGGCTCATCCAGAAGCAGCACATCCGACTGCAGCGCCAACGCTCTGGCCACCGCCACTCTCTGTTTCATACCACCGGAAAGCTGACTGGGATAACGATCCTTTGCATTGAGAAGTCCTACGCTCTCCACATATTGCAATGCCAGCTCCTCGCGCTCTCTGCGGCTGTATTTCTTACCGCTCTGTCTGATCCCAAAGAGAACATTCTCCTTCACTGTCTGCCAGGGAAACAGAGAATACTGCTGGAACACTACCGCTCTGTCGATCCCCGGTCCCTTGATCTCCTCGCCATTTACCAGGATCTGCCCTTCCTTAGCCCGATTCAGGCCGCTCAACAAGCTCAACAGCGTGGACTTGCCGCATCCGGAGGAACCTAAGATGCAGATAAATTCTCCCTCACGTATATTCAGATTGATATGCTGCAATGCCGTAAAACAGGTTCTTCTGTCCACATAGTCAAAAGAAACATCTTTGATCTCGATTTTATACGGTTTGCCCGCCAAGTCTTTGTTCGCTGTCTCGCTCATTTCCTGTTCACCTGCTTCCGCTGCCGCAAATGCGGCCATCTGCGTATTGTCTAGTCATATAAATTGGTGGAAAGATACCGCTCCCCGCTGTCCGGGAAGATCACTACAATATTTTTCCCTTTATTCTCCGGGCGCTTTGCCACGACCTCCGCCGCGTACAGCGCCGCACCGGATGAGATTCCCGCAAGCACAGCCTCCGCCTTTGCCAGATCCGCTGCTGCTGCGAGCGCCTGCTCTGTCGTAACGGCGATCACTTCATCATACACTTCTGTGTCCAATGTGTACGGGATAAATCCTGCGCCCAACCCCTGTAAGCCATGGGAACCGGATCGTCCCTCGGACAATACCGGGGAATCCTTCGGCTCCACGGCGATCACCTGCACATCCGGGTTGACCTCTTTTAAGTACCTGCCGGCACCGGACAAGGTTCCGCCGGTACCCACACCAGCCACCAGAATATCCACATTCCCCGCTGTATCCTTCCAGATCTCCGGTCCGGTGGTCTCGTAATGCGCCTTGGGATTGGCCTCATTGGTGAACTGCCCCGGGATAAAACTGTCCGGGATCTCCTCCGCCAGCTTCTTCGCCTTCGCAATGGCGGCACGCATGCCGCCCTTTCCTTCCGTCAGCACAATCTCCGCACCATAGGCCCGCAACACATTGATCCGCTCCGCACTCATGGTATCCGGCATCACGATGATCACTCGATATCCTTTTGTTGCCGCCACAGCAGCGATGCCGATTCCGGTATTACCGCTGGTGGGCTCGATCAGAACGGAGTCTTTTTTCAGGAGCCCTTTTTGTTCGGCCTCCTGGATCATATATAACGCAACCCGGTCCTTCACGCTTCCCGCCGGATTAAAATACTCCAGCTTCGCCAGGATCGTAGTATCCAGCTCATGAATTTTCCGATATGCATTAAGTCTGAGCAATGGCGTATTACCGATCAACTGCGAAACATTTTCTACCACCTTCATGGCATTCAACTCCTTTTTCCTGCTATATCACTCCAGGTCCACGCCTATACCGGGCACCCCAAAGATCAATCTCTGAGTTTGGATGCGATCGGATTGATCGACGCATCCACCGAAAGCACCCCATTCTCAGGATTACGATCCTCCCACTTCGGTGAATTCCAGATGGTCGTGGAAATTTCCGACTGATAATCCTCCACGGTCTCTCCCTCCGGATGTCTCAGATACACTTCCTCAGGGGTACTGCTGAGTGCTTTTCTGCTGCCGTCCGATGCCCACAATTGGTCATAAGGCACCTGAGATGCGATCCGGTATGCAAAGCTTCTGAACAGTTCGGGACCTCCCTCCGTAGGGAACTCAAAAAATGTATATTTCTTGAATACCGGCAGGCTGTACAGATCCTTCACATAGCCCCAGATGTTCGGATACTCTGTGATCCTTTTCTTGATGGGCCCTACATTACGATAATAGCTGGTCTCCCAGCGCACCAGCGTCACATACAGACGCACATCGGAATCGGTGATATAATCGCCGAACAGGAAGCGGTTCTCGGACAGTCTCTGATCCAGTTTCTCCAGAGACTCAAAGAAGTCTTCATACGCCTCGTTATACGCCTCCCAGGATTGGCAGAACGCCATGCGATAATGCCCGTTGTTCACATGAGGGAACAACCAATCATTAAACTCGTCAATTTCCTTGCGGTATTTCTTCGGATACAGATCCGGTGCATCCTTCGGCTGGAAGGGTCTGAACTGCACCTCGATATAGTTGCTGAGCCTGTGATAATCGTTATTCACAGCCTTCTTTTCTTTCAGATCCACAAAAGTAGGTGTTGTGGCTCTCCCCTGATAGTCAGGGTTTGCATTCTTATAGAATTCACTCAGGAAATAAGCGCCAGCCAAAGGATCCTTATGTTCCGGATAATCCGCAAAACCATGTCCGTATACATTTGTTTCCCCGCTGTGTGTGGTATGTACATCTGCGATCACATCGGTCAGTCCCAGAATGTCCCGCACGATCACCGGGCGATTGGACCAATGGCATCCATGCGCCCAGTAGATGGCAAAGCGGTTTGCCTCAGCCTTCAACTCGTCCTCTCCCGCTCCAAACGGCTGGATAAAGGCATTCGGCTGACGGATGAATGCGCCTCTCTCGTCTATCTCGCTGATCGTCTCTTTCGGTCTGGGCTTTACCCCCACCTCTTTTGCATGCTCCTCTGCCTCCGCATCGGTATATACCGCAGCTGCCTTTGCTTTACTCTGATGTGCAAAAATATCGCAACTGCTACCAAAATCTATTGCTTTCTGTTCTTCCTTAACTTCACTCATTTTCTTCTATCCCTTTCTGATTTTTATTTTTATTATTCAAACTTCAAAAAGATCGCTGGACAAATACTTATTTCCGCCGTCCGGGAACAATACCACAATATTTTTCCCGGCATTCTCCGGATCCTTTCCAATTTCCACTGCCGCCCAGAGCGCTGCACCTGCACTGATACCAATGAGCAGACCTTCCTGCTTCGGACAAAGTCTTGCGTACTTGTATGCATCCTCGTCGGTGCACAACAGAATTTTGTCATACAGGCTTAAATCAGTGATAGGACAGATGACTCCACCGCCGATTCCCTGTATCTTGTGAGGTCCGGCCTCTCCGCCGTTCAGCACAGGACATCCCGCAGGCTCCACACCATAAATCTTCACATCCGGATTCTTCTCCCGCAGATACTTCCCGATTCCGCCGGAAGTACCGCTGGTTCCCACTGTAGCTACAAAGATATCTACCTTTCCGCCCATGGCATTCCAGATCTCCGGTCCGGTAGTCAGATAATGGGTTTCCGGATGATGAGGATTCTCCCCCTGCGCAGGGCGAAAAGCTCCCGGATGAGACTCTGCAAGCTCTACCGCCCGCTTACCGCCGCCTCCGAACCCGTTTTTCCTGGGTGTCAGCTCCACCTGCGCACCATATGCCTTGAGAATTTTGATCTTCTCTTTGCTGGCTCCCTCTGCCATACAAATGATCGCCTGATAGCCCTTCACGGCCGATACCATAGCAATCCCGATTCCGGTATTGCCGGATGTTCCCTCCACCACGATACCGCCGGGCTTAAGCTTGCCTTCTGTCTCCGCAGACTCGATCATGTGCAGAGCGGCCCGATCCTTTACACTGCCCGCAGGGTTAAAGCCCTCAACCTTCGCATACAAATGTGCATTGACCTGCTCCTGTTCTTCTATTTTGTTCAGATGAACGATGGGCGTATTTCCCACCAGTTCCAAAATATTGTCATAAATCTTACCCATTGTTTTCTCCTCACCGCCGCTGTTCAAGCAAAGTCCCTCGTCCAACAGGCCGTCCCGGCTTCAGATCATTTCCATTCTGACAGAATCTCAGTTAGCCTTGCTGTACTCCACAAGCAACTCCTTATAAAACGCATTGTCCGGATTCGCCGCGATCAGATTATCCAAAGCCTCTTTGTATGCAGTCGTGTTGATGTTCTGTGTGATGTCATAGCTGCCAAAATCCACTGCATTGCCGGTAAATACGCCGGAGTTGTTGGCTGCTTCCACATATTTCTGGATACCCTTCGTATTGGGATCCACCGCAAACTTGGTTACACCGCCATAGAGATAAGTCTCTACATAATCCGCTTCCTTGCCGGAATAGTCAGCCACTGTCTTCACCACGTCTGCCTTGATCGCATCGTCGGTCTCACCCTGCTTGTAATACTCAAAGGCACGGATCCTGGCCGTCTCATATGCCACGAAAGCATCATACTTGTCGCTGAAGCGCTTGCTGGAAGTAACTTCACGGCAGCATACATAATCCGGGGAAAGCGTGCCGGCTGCCGTAACGATCTCCAGATCATAAGCATCTGCGTAAAGCAACGCAAACTCCATCGGCAAAAATCCCAGATCAACCTCTCCCTTCTGCACTGCCTGTGCTGTTGCCGTCTGATCGGCATAATAAGAAATCTTTCCGGTACTCTCATTCTCAATTTCAGCAATCTTTTCCGGCGCCACACCGTTATCCAGCAGATACTGTCTGGTCACAACCCATGCGGCCTCGTTTCTTGCAAGTCCCAGTTTTGCGGAGGTGACCGCATCCAGATTCAGCACCTTATCGGTTCCCTTGTACTGATCCGCATTCCCTTTCTTGGCAATGACAGCGCCGCCTTCCACCGCGGTACCTGCCACAAAAGTAAGATCATATCCTGCGCCAATAGACTGCACATCTGCCACAAAGCCGGCGGTCAAAATATCCAGGGCTCCGTTTTCTTCATTGATCGCGGTCAGCGCATCATTTCCGCCGATGGCTACAGGCTCAACCTCCACGCCTTCCTCTGCAAAGTAGCCCTTCTCCAGCGCCAGAATGTTGACTGTCACGCGGATATTTCCGGCAGGATAGGATACCTGAAGTTTTCCTGCGTCTTTCTTCTCTGTGGCCTGCCCCCCATCCTGCGCGCCGGATGTCGCTGTCTCTTTCGCCCCGGTCTCAGACTGACTCACCACCGTCTGGTTGGCTGCCGGCTGTGAACTCTGTTCCGCGATGCTGCCCTGCACGCCACAGCCCGTAAACACTCCTGCTGTCAATATCGTTCCTGTCAATAATGCTGTAATCCCTTTGATATGCTTTCTCATAATGATCCTCCTGTTTTTAGACATATAATTTGTTATGTGATCCATTTATAGTTATGTTAATGTCATAAGTCTGAGCGTCAGTTCCGCCGAACGGCTCAGTTCCTCGATCGTTGTATACTCCTCTGTGCTGTGGCAATTCTCCATGGCACATGCCAGCACGATCGTCTCTATGCCATGTTCGTTCAGCCGGTTTGCATCGCTTCCCCCGTATGTGGTGATACATTCCGGCCCGCTACATCGTCCGCTCTCCCGGACTGCCGCCTCGAACCGCTTTACCGCCGGACTCTGGGCATCTACATGATAAGCCCTGATATGTTCGGTGACCTTCACCTCCACGCTTCCTCCGTATTCAGAAGC
The DNA here is from genome assembly GCA_902796105.1 of uncultured Lachnospiraceae bacterium. Taxonomy (GTDB): domain Bacteria; phylum Bacillota; class Clostridia; order Lachnospirales; family Lachnospiraceae; genus Acetatifactor. The sequence goes on from CADBNO010000054.1 coordinate 6,904, forward strand.
TGTCTCAGCGAAGGTCTTTTGCATTCGCTCCGCCTCCAGCAAAGCCTTCTGATGGTTCAGGCTACGGATCTCGCCTTCAAGCTCTATCCGCTCCGGCACAATGTTTCTGCCTGCCCCGCCTCTGATCACACCGAAGTTCACCGTGAGATCCTCTTCCACACGACCGGTTGGAATCTCATGAAGCGCCTTTGCTGCAATGGTCAATGCATTGATCCCCTCCTCGGGGGCGAACCCCGCATGAGCAGCCCTTCCTCTGATTGTCACCTTCAACGATAAAATGGATGGCGCTACGTTTGCCGCTCTGCCAACCGGCCCGGTCAGATCCAATACATATCCCTGCTTCGCTTTCAGCCTGTCGTACTCCACATATTTACTGCCCTCGCAATACGGCTCCTCCGCAACTGTGAAAAGCACTTCGATATCCGGATGGGAAAGCTTTTGTTCTTTGATCACTGTCAAGGCTTCCAAAATAGATGTAAGTCCTGATACATCATCCGCTCCCAACACTGTGCTGCCGGCAGAAGTGATCCTTCCGCCCTCTTGCAGGATTGCCCGTTTTCCCTTTCCCGGGGAAACCGTGTCCATATGAGACGAAAAAAGGATGGGCTCTCCTGCCGTGTCTCCCCTCAGATAAGCGTAAAGGTTTGACGCCGTCTCCGTATTTCCCGGATATCTCGTATGGAGCGTTTCACCCGCATTGTCCTCTGTCACCGTAAGACCCAGATCCGTCAGCCTTTTCTTCAGAAAGGCCGCGATCTTCTTTTCCTGAAAGGACTCTGTATCAAAAGACACCAGCCTGGAAAATTCCTCCACTATTCTGTTGGAATTTACTATAACTCCATTGTCTGCCATGTATATTGCCGCTTTCCCTTTTTTTTCTTATTTCCTACTTTTTCAGTAGGTTTAATATGTTTTTAATTATAGCACGCTTTTTCCCGATGTCAACCACAATTTTTAAAAATTTTATTTTCGGAAAACCACGCAAAAAATCCCATTGCGCATAAGCATTTTCGCAATGCCTGCCAATGGGATCGCCCTGATAAATTTTTATTCTGCCTCCACCATTCCCCGGAATGTTCTCCAGCCCAACATAGCACACTTCACACGCATGGGCATATGGGAGATGTCCTGCAGGATTCCGGCTTCCTCCAATTCCTCTCTCTCTTCCTCCGTGATCTTATCCTTGATCATTCGGGAGAAAATATCCGCAAGCCGCAGCGCCTCATCTTTCTTTTTCCCGATGATCAAATCCAGCATCATATCCGCGGAAGCCTGGGAGATGGCGCATCCGTCTCCCTCGTAGGCACCGTCCACAATGACATCCTCCTCCACCTTCAGCCGAAGCACGATATCATCTCCACAGTTGGGATTCACCCCCTCCAGCTCCAGGTTCGCATCCGGCAACGCATGCTTGTGATAAGGATGTAAATTATGTTCTGTCAGGATCTCATGGTAAAACGGATTGCCCTGTATCTTGTTTTGTGTACGGCTCTGTACATTATTCTGCATATCCCAATCTTCTCCTTACTGTACCCAATGTTTCCACGAACCGGTCGATCTCCTCTGTCGTATTGTAAAATGCCAGACTTGCCCGCGTGGTAGACGGCACCTGCAAATGTTTCAACAGCGGCTGCGCGCAGTGATGTCCTGCCCGCACACAGATCCTGCTCTCATCCAGAATGGCTGCGACATCATGAGGATGTACCCCCTCCAGCCGGAATGTGAGAATACCGTGGTGCTCTGCCGGATTCTCCGCCCCCAGAACCGTCACATACGGATTCTCCCGAAGTCGTTTGAACGCATATTGTGTCAGGATATCCTCCCTCTCCCTGATCGCATCGAATCCGATCTTGCGGATATATGCGATTGCCCTGGATAGCCCATATGCCCCCGCTGCGTTCACAGTTCCCGCTTCAAATTTATGCGGCAGTTCCGCGTATGTCGCTCCGTTCCTCGTCACGGTCTCGATCATCTCTCCGCCGTAGAGAAACGGCGGCATTTTATCCAACAGCTCCCGTTTCCCATAGAGAACGCCGATTCCCATGGGGCCTAACATCTTATGCCCGGAAAATGCCAGAAAATCCACATCCAGCTCCCTCACATTTACCGGAATATGCGGCACGCTCTGCGCGCCGTCCGCCACAAACACCGCCCCCTGCTCATGGGCAATGGCAGCGAAGCTTTTGATGTCATTCTCGCATCCCAGCACATTGGAGATCTGGGTCATGGCAACCAGCACCGTCCGCGCTGTGAGTGCCGCCCGGAACGCCTCCTCTGTGATCCTGCCGTCTGCATCGCACTCCAGAAAATTGATCTTTGCCCCACATTGCTTTGCCGCATTCAGCCAGGGAAGGAAATTACTATGATGCTCCATGATCGTCACAAGAATCTCATCCCCCGCCTTCAACGCAGACATCGCATAGGTGTACGCCACCAGATTCAGGCTCTCTGTCGCATTGCGGGTAAAAATGATCTCCTCCGCAGACTGCGCACCGATAAATTCTCTCACAGCCTCTCTGGCTTCCTCATACCGGTCAGTTGCCTCCACACTCAGCTCATAAAGCCCCCGCAACGGGTTGGCATTGTAGCATTCATAAAACTCCTTTTCCGCCTCGATCACCACTCGGGGTTTCTGCGAAGTAGCCGCGCTGTCCAGATAAGCGACCTCATCTGTGAGCAACGGAAAATCCGCTCTAATCTCCTTTATATCTCTGCCCATATCGCACTCCTTGTCCTCTCGTCAGCAATCCGCTTCACCAATGCATCAATCCTGGCTCTGGCCATCATCTCATATACCTCAGCTTTAGTCATTCCCCTGCTTTCCAAATAAAACAACAGATCCTTTCCCAGTCTGCCTATGGTTGCCCCGTGGGTTCCGGACACATTCTCCTCCTGACACAGGATCAACGGCACCGTCTTATTTCCCACTGTCGGATCCATCAGGAGCACGTCCTCCTTCTCCGTACCTGAAGCACCGCTACAGCCGTGTTTAAAGTCAATGGTTCCCCTGAAAATTTTATCCGCCTGCTCCCGCAGAACACCATTCAGTTTCATGTCAGAAACCGATTTTTTCCCGTAATGCGTCGCCACATAATTGATATCCAGTTTTCCCTGTTTTCCGATCAAATATGCTGTATCTGCCAGAAATGTGCTCTCATATCCCTTCAGGTCGCAATGAAGATCCTGATAAAAAACTCCCTCTCCCAGAAACAACTGCGTGATCTCAAACCCGGCCCGCTCCCCGCACTCCACATGCAGTTCGTCCACGAATCTCACTCCGGCATGCGCTTTCCGGATTTCGATGAGTTTCACCTTCGCACGGTCTTCCACAGAGATCTTCGTGACAAGATGGCCTTCCAACGATTTTTCTGTCCCTTGCAGCAAAACACTGTGATCCATGACGATCGTGATCTCACTGTCTCTCCCTGCCCGGATCTCTATAATATTCTCTGCAGAACGATCATACGCAAACCAGAGATATGCCGGTTTCCCCGGCTTGCACCCTTCCGGGATCTGATAAACTTCTGTCTTTGCCTTTCGGGTACAAAGGATCTCCTCCGAAAGTTCTTTTTTTTCATGCAGTGCTTCATAGGGCTCCAGCCCGGAAATCACCGCTTCATTTACTCCCAGCCACGCAAACGTGCGACCGGGAAGTTGATTGATCACCAGATCACTCATTTGGCTTCTCTCTTCCTTCCTATCCGATGCTGCCCACCATCTCCAGCCGGATCAGATTATTCATCTCTACCGCATATTCCAACGGCAGCTCCTTTGACACATTATCCGCAAAACCGCTTACGATCAGCGCCCGGGCCTCCTGTTCGGAAAGCCCTCTGGACATCAGGTAGAAAATCGCTTCATCGCTGATCCTGCCGATCTTTGCCTCATGACCTACATCCACCTCATCACATTTGATGTCCATGGCCGGTATAGTGTCCGATCTGGCCTCATCATCCAGGATCAGCGACTCACAGGATGCCGAGGACTTACTTCCCGCCGCATCCCGGGAAATGACCACAGAACTGCGGAAGGTGTTGATCCCATCCGCCTTGGAAATGGACCTGGTGTTGATATAAGAAGATGTATCCGGTGCATTATGTACCATCTTGCATCCGGTATCCAGATCCTGCCCCTCGCTGGCGAACGTAACACCGGTAAACTCAGCCTTGGCACCTCTCCCGTTCAGAATACTCATGGGATACAGATAGGACACATGGGAACCGAAGGATCCGGATATCCACTCCACCTTACCTCCCTCAGCCACGATCGCACGCTTGGTATTCAGGTTGTACATATTCTTGGACCAGTTCTCAATGGTGGAATAGCGCATCACCGCATTTTTCCCCACAAACAGCTCCACGCAGCCGGCGTGCAGATTTGCCACATTATATTTGGGCGCGGAACAGCCTTCAATAAAATGCAGATACGCTCCCTCCTCCACGATGATCAGGGTATGCTCGAACTGTCCGGCCCCCGGCGCATTGAGCCTGAAATAGGATTGCAGCGGGATCTCCACGCTGACTCCCTTCGGCACATATACAAACGATCCTCCAGACCAGACAGCACCATGCAAAGCGGAAAACTTATGATCCGTTGGCGGCACCAGTTTCATAAAATGCTGACGGATCATCTCCTCATAGGGGCCGTGCAATGCGCTTTCCAGATCACTGTATATAACGCCCTGCTCCTCCACTTCTTTTCTCACATTGTGATACACCAGTTCGGAATCATACTGTGCACCTACGCCGGCCAGTGATTCCCTCTCTGCCTGCGGGATCCCCAATCTGTCAAAGGTATTCTTGATCTCAACCGGAACCTCATCCCATGTGGCGCTCATTTTGTTATCCTTCGGACGCACATAAGTGACAATATGTTCCATATCCAGTCCGTCAATAGGCGGTCCCCATTCCACCATATCCGTGCGGTTATAGATCTCCAGAGACTTCAGTCTGAAATCCCGCATCCACTCCGGATCATTTTTCTCCTGGGAGAGTTGTAGCACAATCTCCTCTGTGAGCCCCGCTGCAAAGCGATAGGCGTCTTTATCCTCATTCCGCACATCATACACGCTTCGGTTGATGTCGGAAACGATCGTTTTCTCCGTAACATTTTCTGTATTCATGATACCGTTCCACCTTGTCGCATCATTTCAAAAATCTTTCATAACCGCTTTGATTGATCTCCTCGATCAGGGAAGCGTCTCCGTTTTCTCTGATCCTGCCGTCCGCAAGCACATGAACTCCATCCACATGGAGGGCTTCCAGAATTTTGGTGCTATGGGTAATGATCAACATCGTGCCCTCCTTGTGCAGATTCTGATATTCTCTGATTCCCTTAGACACTGTCCGCACAGCATCCACATCCAGACCTGAATCCGGCTCATCCAGGATCGCGAAATCCGGCTTTAACATCAATAGCTGCAAAATCTCCGCTTTCTTTTTCTCACCTCCGGAAAAACCCACATTCAGGTCTCTGTCCGCATAGGTCGGATCCATGCTCAAAAGCTCCATGGCAGATGCCAGCTGTTTCTTAAAGTCCCACAATCTTACCCGTTCGCCGGTTCTGGCTGCCACCGCGCTGCGGATAAAGTTTGACAGGGATATCCCGCCTACCTCCACCGGATTCTGAAAAGAAAGAAACATGCCTTTCTGTGCTCTCTCATGCACCGGGCTTTCCACGATATTCTCCCCTTTGTAGAGAATCCTGCCCTCTGTGACCGTATAAAACGGACTGCCCATGAGGACATTGCCCAGCGTGGATTTTCCGGCACCATTAGGTCCCATCAGCACATGGGTTTCGCCCTTTCCCATCACAAGATCCACGCCCTGCAAAACATTTTTATCCTCCACATCCACAAATAAATTCTCAATTTCTATCATTTTCTCCGACATGATCATACCCTCTGTATTCCTTTTTGTTTCATTTCCCGCAGCTTTGCCACGGTATATTTGACTGTTTCTACAGTCCTGTCAATCTCCTCCTGCGTGTTCTCCACACCGAGGGAGAAGCGCACGGCCTCTCTCGCCTGCGCTGCCGTAAGTCCGATCGCCAAAAGCACATGTGACGGATCCAGGGAACCGGATGTGCAGGCCGATCCTGCCGAGGCGCAGATACCTTTCATGTCAAGGCGTATCAACAAAGATTCGCCCTCCACACCTTCAAAGGACAGATTGACATTGCCGGGTAAACGTCTGTCCCGATGACCATTCAGGCGGCAGCCGGGAATCTCCGTTTCAAACCTCCGGATCATATGATCCCGCAGTGTCCGGATTTTTCCCATATCACACGGCAGCTTACCCACGATCAGATTGCCCGCGGCCGGATCACTCTCAGCCGGATCGCCGCCCACTGCCTGTTCCTCCGCAAGGCGCCTGCACGCCAAAGCTGCTGCCACGCCGAATCCCACAATACCGGGAACATTCTCCGTCCCCGCCCGCCTGCTTCGCTCCTGCGAGCCTCCATGTAGCAACGGACCAATTTTGAGACCCTTCCGGATATACAGACAGCCGACTCCCTTGGGTCCGTATATCTTATGTGCCCCGGCGCTGAGCAGATCGATGTTCATCTGCTTTACATCTATCGGTATCTGCCCCACTGCCTGCACGGCATCCGTATGAAACAGAATTCCCCTGCCTGCCGCCAAAGCGCCGATCTCTGCGATCGGCTGTATCGTACCGATCTCATTGTTGGCCGCCATCACACTGATCAGGATCGTATCCGGGCGGATTGCCCGCTCCACAGCCTCTGCATGCACCAGTCCGTCCGTGTCCGCGTCCAGATAGGTGATCTCATACCCTTTTTGTTCCAGATATGCACAGGTATGTAAGACGGCATGGTGCTCGATCCGGGTGGTGATGATATGTCTGCCTTTGTCTGCGAAGCTCTCTGCCACCGCCCGCAAAGCCCAGTTGTCTGCTTCCGTCCCTCCTGCCGTAAAATAAATCTCATCAGCCTGTGCACCGATCAGTGCCCCCACCTGCTCCCTCGCTCTGTTCACCACATTTCTGGCTTTTACCCCGCTTTGGTAGATGCCGCCCGGATTAGCGTAGTCATCGCTGAACCAGGGGAGCATGGCATCCAGCACTTCCGCTGCCACAGGCGTTGTAGCAGCATGATCCAGATAGATCATCTCTTCCCGCCTCCGTCTGTAATATCCACAGTACTCTCTACTGCTGTCTTCTCTGCAATGGCTCGTCTGATGCGTTCAAACGCCTCCTGCAGTACACTCCGCTGAGTGGCGATATTGATACGCTCGAAGCCCTCTCCCACCTTGCCAAAGATAGCACCGCTGTCCAGCCATAGCTTTGCTTGATTCACGATCAGATCCTCCAACTCCCGTTCGCACAGCCCTAAGCCCCGGAAATCCAACCACACCAGATACGTGCCCTCCGGCTCTATCATCCTTACTCCGGGAAGCTCCTTTGCCACATATTCTCTGACAAAATCCAGATTTCCCTGCAGATACCTGCGCAGCGCGGCATACCACTCCCCGCCGTAACGGTATGCCGCCTCACACGCGGCAAGTCCCATTGTATTCAGCTGGCTGTACCCCGCAGCCGCGATCTGCCTCCGGAAAGCATGACGCAGATTCCGGTTTGGAATGAAAATGTTGGATATCTGTAATCCCGCCAGGTTAAACGTCTTAGCCGGCGACGTGCAGGTAATACACCACTCCGCGATCCTCTCATCCACATTTAAAAGCGGTGTGTGCGTGTATCCGTCATACACAAAATCCTGATGGATCTCATCGCTCACCACGATCACGTGATACTTCACACAAAGAGCGGCAATCTGTTTCAGTTCCTCCACGTTCCAGACTCTTCCCACCGGATTATGCGGACTACAGAGGAAAAACAATTTCACATGATGCGCTACAATTTTAGCTTCCAGATCCGCAAAATCAATCTGATAGACTCCGTCCTCCGAGAGCACCAGATCATTGCTCACCACTACACGGTCATTATCTTCAATGACCTCCTTGAAGGGATAATATACCGGCTGCTGGATCAGGACAGCATCTTTCTCATGCGTATATGCCTTGACTGCCATCGCAAGCGCGAAGACAACCCCAGGTGTCTTCACCAGCCACTCTGGCCGGATCTCCAGACCATGCTGCGCCTTCATCCAGGAAGCCACCGCCTCAAAATAAGCCTCCCCTGTTTCCGTATACCCGAAGATTCCATGCGTCACCTTTTGCTGCAGCGCATCCAGGATCAGACCGGAAGTCTGAAAATCCATATCCGCCACCCACAGCGGCAGCACATCCGCGGGTTTCCCCCGGCGAACGGCAAAATCATATTTTAAGCAATCTGTATTTTTACGATCAATGATTTTATCAAAATCAAGATTCTTTTCCTGCATATATTAACCTCTGCCCTCCTCTGATCATCCAATCCCGATCTGTCCTGCAACATTTACCCCGAATACCGGTCAAAACGAATGTATCGCCTGCTTCAGATCCGCGATCAGATCCTCCTTGTCCTCGATTCCCGCAGACAACCGCAGCACCCGTTCGTTGATGCCGTTTGCCAGCCTTACTTCCTCCGGCACATCCGCATGCGTCTGCGTCATCGGATAAGTTAACAACGTCTCCACACCGCCCAGACTCTCTGCGAACGGGATCAGTTTCGTATGCTTCAAAATGTGCAACGCCAACTCTTTACTCTCCACCTCAAAGGTCAGCATGGAGCCAAATCCCCTTGCCTGACTCTTACACACCTCATAGCCTGCGCTGCCCTCAATTCCGGGATAATACACCTTCTTCACACCGGGCTCGGTGCGCAGATACTCCACGATTGCTTTTGCATTTTCCTGCGCTTTCTCCATACGGAGTGGAAGCGTCTTGATCCCCCGAAG
>CADBNO010000055.1 GCA_902796105.1 uncultured Lachnospiraceae bacterium
TCCGTAAAAATCATGTACTTTATGATTTTTCGTGAGCTGTCATTTCATGACAGTTTCTTAGGTCAATACATTATAACACAAACCTCCCCAAATGCGTACTTTATTCTGATTTTTTAGGTTTTTTTAAGATTTTTTATTTCACAACGACAAAAGGCACACCGGATATACCCATGTGCCTTTTGCCGGGATCACAGACCCTGTCATGTGCCTGCCCCCTGAAAACCTGCCATATGCCTGTCAAAATATCAGTGCCGGACTACAACCTACGCCATGCCCGCAAGACCACGGCCTGCACTCCTGCATTCCTCCAGAGTATCCTCTCCGGGAGCACCGTTTACCGTAATGCCTTCCCCGTTAAGCACTGTGGCACCGTCCGCCTGGATGCGATCTTCCCAGTCGCGCATCCACTCCTGATTTCCCCATCCGTAGGAACCAAACAAAGCAACTGTCTTACCGGAGATCACACCGTCCAGTTCAGCCATGAACGGTTCCATCTCCGACTCTTCCAACTGCTCTGCTCCCATAGAAGGACAACCGAGTGCGATCACCTTCGCATCCTTCAGAGCGGCTACATCCGCTGTGGAAACCTCCAGCAGCTCCGCCTCGGCGCCGCCGTCCTTTACGCCCTCAGCAACCGCTGCTGCCATTGCAGCCGTATTGCCGGTTCCGCTCCAATATACAATACTTACTTTACTCATGTTTTCTCTCCTTCCGCCCACAATCCGGGACTTGTTATTTTGATCGTTCCAAAAACTTCTATAGATTAACGCTTGCGCGTTAATACCTGCTTTACATGCCGTTCAGACAATTCCGTCCAGACAATTTCGCCCAATCAGGCATTTTGCCGTTCATACCGCGATTTCCCGCAGCGTCATACCGCGCCCGAGCTCCTCCAGCGCCTGCTCCCTGATCGCATCGAACCGCTGGAACAGCAGCTTTGCGTTCTGCACATCCCGATACACCTTCCAATAACCGAGGTAGGCAAAATTTTTGCCCTCATTCTCCAGAAATCCCCGCACATCCCACAGCGGATACCCCAGAAAGATGCCAATCTCATGCGGGAACGCGCTCTTACCGTTCTGAAACAGCCGAACATGCGCAGACAAGACGTCCAATACCGCCTCCACATTTTTCTCCTTCATGGCAGCCTGATATCCATACTGAGCCAGGAACTCCCGTATCCTGCTGTCGCGCAATATATCCTGCAACCTTTTCTTCCGATACAGATATAAAATCGCCTTTCCCCCTGCAGTTCTCAAAAACCGATAAGATATCCCGGTTCCCTGCAGAAGATAACCGATCCCCTTAAAATCTGCTTCCGCCACTGTCAGGATATTTGCCGCCTTCGCATCCTTCAGGATAGGCGCGCAGTGCACTGCCAGCTGTGCCGTCATCCGCAGTTCAGGATCCTTTGCTGTATTCAGACTTACAAACTCATTAACCGACATAGCACATCCTTCCCGGAAACAGTTAGTTATATCTAACTATTGATATTCTCCATCATACCATGTGTCCTGCTGCTTTTCAACAATTGAAGTGTTCTGTTATTGATAAAAAATCCTGATAGTCTACGACTCTCCCTAAAATTTTCTTAAAAAAAATATGCCACGATATATTGACAAATCTTTTTGTTTGGTTATAATTAAATTGTGCCAAATTTAATTGTGTGGCATTTGCATCGTGCAACAAGCGATCTATTTACCGCATTTTGCGAATGCCTGCTCCCGGATCCATTACTCGCGGGAATAACGATAAGGAGGTCAACACGATATGAGTATTTACGATTACAAAGCAAAAGATGCCGCAGGGCAGGAAATCTCACTGAATGATTATCGGGGAAAGGTTCTGCTGGTTGTGAATACCGCTACCGGCTGCGGCTTCACCCCACAGTATAAAGGATTGGAAGATCTTTACAAGAAATATCAGGCGCAAGGCTTTGAGATCCTGGATTTTCCCTGCAACCAGTTCGGACATCAGGCACCCGGCACAGAGGCAGAGATCACCAGCTTCTGCCAGCTGACCTACGGTGTGAGCTTCAAGCAGTTTGCCAAGATTGAGGTAAACGGTGCAAACGAACACCCTCTCTATACCTTCCTGAAATCGGAAAAGGGCGGCATTATGGGTGACAACATCAAATGGAATTTCACCAAGTTTCTGATCGACCGCGAAGGTCATGTGGTGGAACGCTTTGCCCCCACTGTTACACCGGAGAAAATAGATGAAAAAGTAAAGGAGTTACTGTAATGGAATATGTATACCATCCCAAGGGAGTCTGCTCCATGGAGATCAAATTTGATATCGAAAAGGATGTGATCACCAATGTCCGCTTCACAGGCGGCTGCAATGGCAATCTGAAAGCCATATCCAAGCTGATCGACGGTTGGACGGTTGAACAGATTGCCGGAAAACTGGAGGGCAATACCTGCGGTATGCGCTCCACATCCTGTGCGGACCAGTTGTCCAAAGCAGTCCGTGCAGCCTATGCCGCACAGCCCCAGAATGCTTAGTATTTTATCAAAAACTATAAGGGAGAAAGATGGCCATGTCCACCAAAAGCACGAATAATATGCCCCAAAAAGAAAATTACGATAGTCTGAAGTTGGAAAACCAGCTCTGTTTCCCTTTGTATGCCGCATCCAGAGAGATCATCAAAAAATACAGACCTTATCTGGATGAATTGGGGCTCACCTACACCCAGTATATCGCCATGATGGTATTCTGGGAGCAAAAAAAGATCACGGTAAAAGAACTCGGGGAAAAACTGTATCTGGACTCCGGCACGCTTACGCCTATGCTGAAAAATCTGGAAACCAAGGGATACGTCCACCGCTACCGCGACAAAAATGACGAGCGCGTACTGAATGTGGAGATCACCAAAGAAGGCGAAGCCCTGAAGGAACAGGCTGTCCATGTGCCGGAGCAAATGTCCGGATGCATTGCCTTAGCGCCGGAAGAAGCCATGCAGTTGTATGGCCTGTTGCAGAAACTGCTGTAGAAGCTACTCCTTTGCCAGTCTTCTGTACAGTTCGATACACATCCGCCCATTGTGATACGGGCATTTCCACTCATGCACCATACCTCTCTCCAGATCCGCACTGCCGTCCGGCCTTATGCTCTCATACCACTCGCCGCATCTGGGATCCACCAGCTTTTGCCGGATAAAATCAAAAATATCTGCCGCAGCCTGTGCAAACCCTTGCGCCTCTTCCTGTCCGGGATCCTTTTGAAACGCATTGTAAAAACCCACCACAGACTCCGCCTGCACCCACCAGATCTTCTGTTTATCGTCCACGCCGTTTTCACACTCATTAAAAAGCGCATGTACTTTTTCGTCATAAGCGTGCTTTTTCACCTGTCTTGCCAACACGTTCGTCATCGCATGTATCTTCCGGGTATACGCCTGATCCTCCAAGACCTCCGCTGCCCGATCCAACAGCCATGACGCCTCTATATCGTGTCCGTAGGAATACAGATCGATCAGGGAATGATACTCCAGGTCAAAAAAAACCTGCAGCCTCCCCCGCTCCCTGTCATACACTTTCGTCTCGAACAGATCGATGATCTCACGCAGCTTATCCGCCACCGGCTCATAATGATCCGCCCGATACAGATTGGTATACGCCTCCAGTACATGTAGCAACGTGTTCATGGTACGTCCCGCCATCACACCGTTTTCCGACAGCTTTTCATTGTTGTCATCCGGCGTGAAATCCTCCCTGAACGCCTCCAGATACCCATCCTCATCCCTGCATTTTTCCTCAATTGTCCGATACAGCTCATAGGCAAGCAGCAGACTGTCCCCGTCTCCTGTCGCCATGAAGTATTCGGTCAGCGCATAGATGGCAAACGCCTGATTGTAGGTATGCTTCGTCATATCCGACGGCCTGCCGTCAAAATGCACCGACCAGTACACGCCGCCCCGTCTTTTGTCGTAACATTTTTCCTTCAGAAACCGGAACGCATGCTCCGCCTTGCGGCGCAGCTCCTCATCCCGAATCAGCCCATACGCCGCCGAATAGAACCACAGGATGCGGCTGTTCAGGATCACCCCTTTGTCCGCCTCCTGATCCACCTGAAGTTTCTGATCCATGGCGCCGTAGAATCCTCCGTAAACTGCATCCTCCATCCGGTTCCAGAACGGGATCAGATTCTGCGTCAGATGCTCCCAAAACTGCTCTTTTTTCATCATCACGCAAACCTCCCCTGTACACATTCTCCCATTTTGCTTTCAGTGTAGCATTTTCCCCGAAAAAGTCAATGATCTCGCCGCAGACAGTGAGACATCGATCAAGTTTTACTCTCTGTTCTTCAGCACCTGGGCCGGACTGAAACGGTTCAATTTTCTCGTCAGCACCAGGCTGATCAGACTATAGCAGCCCATGATCGCCGCAAAGAGCAGGACATAATAGTACCACTTGAACTCCAGATGGATCGGACATGCCACATTGGCCACAAAGGACGGAAACATGGCATCCATCAAAAGCTTTGACACCGGTATGCTGAACAGCGCCCCGACCATGATGACAAAACGGTTGCCATCCAGATACATTTTCCGGATCTCTGCGGTGCGATAACCGAATATCTTCAACAGGGATATTCCCGCCCCCGCCCGATCAATCATCACTGCTGTCATCAGATACATGACAATGCAAAAGATGATCACAGACACCACTATGAGCACTGTCACCATCGGCGCCATCAGTTCCGTGAAAATACCGGAGGATTTCTCCACATCTGCTTTGGTCGCGACCCCATACAGCCGCCCTTCCTCAATCTGCAGCGCCTCTGAGGACATCACCACATTATAGTGATCATCATCCTCACCGAATAGTTCCCGCATACTGTCGATATCCATGAACACCGTAAGTCCGATCGAATACGGCACGATGTCCGCCACCGTAAAGGCGTAATCGATATCCGCTGCATTATCGGAAAAGATGATCTTGTCCCCCTTCTTCACTCCATATCTGCCCGCAACTGAATCAGAGGCCACGATCTTGTTTTTGCCCTTTACAGTCTGAACCGGAATGTAAGGATTATCATCGTCTATCCCCATGATCGTCACATCCAGCGTATAACCGTATTGTTCTTTTTTGAGCGTCTCGACAAAACAGGCCTCCCCTCCTCCTGGCACCTCCTTGGTAGGGTATTTGTAGGTATACATATATTCATATCTGGTATCCACCATGCTGAGTCTTCCCACGCTCTCGCACAGCACATAACAATCCAGACCCATCATAAAAATAAACAGCGAGATCACCATGCCTGCAATGACCGTGAAAGCAGTCCGCCTCTCCCGGAGCATCTGCCGGATCTTATATTTGCGCATAAAAGGAATATTGCCTAACGGAATATCCTTTCCTCTGCTCACCTTCTGTTCATTTTTGATCAGTGACAAGGCTGTGCGCGATAAACTCTTGTTGATCACCAGGTAATTGACCACCAGCGAAACCAAAGGCGGCATCACCACCGCATAAATGATCAGATACGCCGGGATGATCGGTTCAAACCAGGGAAGGGAATAATATTCATAGCTGTCCGCCATCTGCCAGGTGCTTCCGAGACCGCTCATACCAAACAGCGCACCGATCGTCCCGCCCGCAAACGCAATAAGCGTAGGCAGCGTGATATAATGCGCCATCAGATCCTTTTTCTTTACCCCCAGTGCATACAGCGCACCGATGACACTGCTCTCATTTTGAATCTGGTGGATCACAAATACAGACAACACATATGTAAACAGCACAAGGACAATTACGCCGGCCACCATGCCTACCAGCTTGTTGATCTCGATATCTCCGGCAGCTCCGCCGATACGGAGATTATCCGCTCTGAGCATAAAGGACGTGATATTATCCGGCGCCTTGTCGAAAATCTCTTCCATCATTTCATCAGATTGTTCCTTCAGCTCCTTTACGCCATCCCGGAGTTCCTCCACGCCGTCATACAGCTCTGCTGCACCGTCATCCAGTTCGATCGATCCGTCATAGGCTTCCCGGAGTCCGTCATGCAGCTCCCCCGCCCCATCATACAGTTCCTTCGCACCGTCATCCAGTTCCTTCGCACCATCGTTCAGTTCCCCGACACCATCCACCAATTCTGCCGTGCCGTCGTGAAGCTCCACAGCACCGTCGTACAGTTCTCCGGCGCTGTCCTTCGCCTCCTCTGCGCCCACAGCCACCTTATACGCACCGCTTGATATTTTCCCCACTGCATCGGTGTATGCATCGGTACCTTTCTCATACAGGACAATACCATCCAGACTTGCGCGAAGCGACTGTATCGCGGAGGCGTCCCCACCTGCCGCTTCAAGCTTTGCCGCCACCTGTTCCAGCACCTCGGCATAATTCTCCCGGTTCAACGTTACCGCCGGCAACCCAAGCGGCACGATCTGCGCATTCAGAGTATCCTGTGCCGTTGCTAACATCCCCCCCAGGATCTGCCCGGCTCCTCCCGTGATCGCATCGTTATTATCCTCCAGCTCATCCAGCGCATCATCCAGCTTACTCGCGCCGTCAGCCAACGTTGAAAGTCCATCCCGGAACTCACGGGTTCCGTCCAGTAATTCCCCCGTACCGTCGTGCAGCTCCTGCGCACCGTCCTGCAGCTCCTGCACTCCGTCTGTGAGCTCCTTTGTTCCTTTTTTCAGATCAGCAGTTCCGTCGTACAGCTCCTTACCGCCATCATACAACTCCTTCATCCCGTCACGCAATTCCGTCGTTCCGTCCCGCAGCTCTCCTACCCCGTCAAAGAGTTCATCCACGCCGTCCACCAGTTCGTTGATCCCATCGGTGATCTCATCCTTCTTGCCGTAGCTGTCCTCCAGCAGTTCCTGATAATAAGGATCCTCCACTTGTTTATAATCAAACTTAAAATCCTTGATCATCTCTTTCAGCTCATCTGCACTCATTGCATCATTCAACAGAAACGCATATGTCAGATCCTCACTTCCCACAACCGTTTCCGCCTTGATCGCATCATATGCCTCCCTGGTGACAAAGGCAATACCGAACAGCTTACTATCTATGGCCGTATCCGAAAGCTTGCGATAAGGCGCATCATAATCCACCGCACTTCCCACTCCGGTGACCGTAAACTCTCTGCCGCCGATCCGGATGAGATCCCCACATGCAATATCATGTTCCGCGCAATACCGCTTCTCCAGCACAACCTCATTGTCCTGTTGTGCCATCCTGCCGTCGTCCAAAACCACCCTGTCGATCTTTTCCCGATTTATAAAAATGCGCAGTATCGATCCGTCCTCGAGCGTAACATCATAGCTTACATGAGACTCTATGGTCACGCCTGCCGCCTCGATCTGCCTGATCTGCTCCGCCAGCAGCGGAGTAAACACTGTCACTTCCCCGTCCTCCAGATCACTCGCCTGCTGATTTGCCTCCGTCCCCCGGATAATGATCTCCGCGGCATCCACAATAGCAATGATGATATACATGCACAACGCGATCATAAGAAAAAGCGACAGATAACGAAACAGATTGGCGCGGATTTCTCTCGGAAACCGTTTTCTCAGTACCTTGCTCATCACAGATCCTCCAATTCCGCAGCCGGAACACGTGTCTCATTGATATACTCCGTCCGCACCTGTCCGTCTTTCAAAAAGATCACCCTATGTACCATGTTCTTGATCGAATTATTATGCGTCACGATCAGCATGGTGGTACCATACTTTGCATTGATCTGCTCCAACAGCACCAGAATATCTCTGGAGGTATTAGAATCCAATGCCCCCGTGGGCTCATCGCACAACAACAGTTTCGGGTTTTTGATCAAGGCGCGCGCGATCGCGCATCTCTGTTGCTGTCCGCCGGAAAGCTGCGAGGGAAACTTGTTCTGATGCTCCGTCAACCCCAGCACATCCAACAATTCCTCCATATTCAGGGGCTGCTGCGCAATATATTCGCACACCTGTATATTTTCCCTGACCGTCAGATTCGGCACCAGATTATAAAACTGAAAAATAAACCCCAGATTATCTCTGCGATAATCCGCCAGGGCATTGTTCTTCATCCCAAAGATCTCAGTTCCGTCTACCTTGATGGAACCGGAATCCATCGTATCCAAACCGCCTATGCAGTTGAGCAGCGTGGATTTGCCGGAGCCTGAGGTTCCCTGGATCACACACATCTGCCCTTTTTCCACACCTGTATTTACGCCCTTTAAGACCTGAATATAGCTGCCGCCCTGCCCATAGCTTTTCTTTACATTCTGAATTTCCAGATACATATACCGTCCACCCGTCCTTTCTTTTACATAACGCCGTTATGTATTTGTTATTTTTTTACCGCCTTCGGTTCAAGCATACGCTTTGCCGAAAGCGGCATCTTCTATTGTTTGCTCTTCTTCGCTTTGCCCTTCTTCGATGCGCCCTTCTTCGATGCGCCCTTCTTCGATGCGCCCTTGTTGGGTTCGCCCTGCTCCGATGCGCTCTGCTCCGGCACCTGCAGCATAACCAAATGCACCCACCCCTGCACCAAATAATTCATGATGTTGCGAAGCCGCACCTTAGCCACCTTGACATCCGGCTCATGTTTGATCACCTGCGTGAACGCGTCGATTGTGATATGTGCCATCCAATGTGACATATACGCATCATATGAATGGTCTGTCATATCTGCCATCATATAGGGAACCATATCCTCCATCAGCTTGACGTAGTCATCAACGCAATGCTCATAAACCGTGTTCTCCGCTGCGGTGAGCACAAGCAGGAAGCTGTCATAATAGCGGTAAATATACTCCGCCAGCCTGTCGCTGATCTCACTATGATCCATATCGATATTCTCAAGTGAATCCACCTCAGCCAGATATTCCCGGTCCTCCCGGAAATGATCCGTAACCAGCTGTTTCAGACCTCGTAAAGGCTCATCAACGATGGCAGCAAACAGATCCGCCTTATTTTCAAAAAAGAAATACAAGGCACCGGTGGTAACCCCCGCCTTCGCACATATTTCCCTGAGTGACGCCTTATTGTAGCCCTTTGTCAAAAATTCCTTCTTAGCCACCTCTATCAGCTGATCTCTTTTTCTGTAATCTTCATTTTGCTTCATATTACACTCAGCTCCGTCCCTTGCTTCCTGTTTGCCGCATGCTATTGTCTGTTGCTGCATGCTATTGTCTGTTGCTGCATGCTATTGTCTGTTGCTGCCTATAGTATATAGTCCGCCATCTGTCGCTTATGTCATGTTGCTTATTTACGGAACGATATAACGCAGTTACGTAACAGCGTTATTTAACCACTATTTTTGTCTTTTGTCAAGTATCTTTTTATTTTTCAAGTAATCCTGCATAGCAATGCGCATGGTGGAAAAAGACCCGACACAAGGAGCGCGAAGTCAATTGCTTTCTTCAATCTGTTCCCTGTCCGCCAATTCGATCAGTGCCTTATTCACATCCTCCTCATAATTGCGCATAGCCACCTCTAAGGGTGTGGGATCCTTGGTGATACGTCTTCCGCCTATATGATTAAAGAAAAGGATGATCCCGACAGAAAGGCCGACAGAATAAGATACCTCAAGTGTATTCACTCCGCCCGGCTCTGCATTCATGACCATGCGGTAGATTTCCGTAAATACTTCATTGATTCCAATATCATTGTGATACGCCATAATTGTGAATGCCGTGCCGAAAAAGCTGATCAGACAGACCAACAGTATCTTCATCACCTGCCACATCCCATTGTATTGGTCGGCCTTTACCCATTCCACCAGAGTATCCGTCTCGCCCACAACCTCTACACAGATATCCGGGTAAATCTCCTCAATCTGCCGTATCAGCTTCATCACACTAATGACGCATCGTTTATCGCCTGCTTTTTCAAAATGATGCACCTTGATCGCGTTACATTTTGCCATGATCAGCGGATCCGCACAATACACGGTACCCAGTTGTTTCAAGAACACATCTTGTGTCTGCGACTCCACATTCTGCTCGCATTTCAGATAGACTACGGCAGGTTTTTCTTTCATATACGTTTTCCTTTCCTAATATGTTTTTTAATATGTCAAGAGAGAACGCCAATGCGGAATACCAAAACATGAATGCAGATAGAGGAAGCGAATTTCTTGCGGCTACGGCATCACGCGGTGCAGTTCATCCCAAAAATAAAACAGCGAGCCACACAGTTTTCCCAAAGCCATACTGAGCACCGCCAGGCCCAGCCCGTGGCGAAAGGCGATCCGTCTGGAAAAAATCGGGATAGAATCAAGCATCTCCGCAATGGCTAACGCCAGACATCCGACAAACATGCCGGAGAACAAGCCAAAGCCAGCCTGCGCGATCCGGCCGATCCAGACAAACCTCTGCCAAAGCACACCGAGCCGGCAATACTCGGGAAAAATGCTGACAAATCCGCCCGCAATAGCACCGAATGTCACCATTTCCTCATAAAGGAAGATCCGGTTTGCCGTATGCGTTCTGCCTGCAAAACGCGGCACGATCCCCACTGCCACAAACACGGTAAATACGCCTGCCGCCGCCAGCAAACCAAAACTCGCCCCAATAATACACAAAAAAAGACTGCGCATACTCCTGCCCCCACCCGGATGGTCTCTGGATTTCTCCGAGATCATCTGAAGTTTTGACAGATAGTATGTACAGTCTGCTTTCGTTTTATTCTTCGAGTTGCGTGCTGCTCCAGCTATTTTTGCTGCTCCTGCCGCTCATTTTTGCGGTTCTTATTCCACGGTCCTGCACAATAAAAGCATACAGAGAGCACGGTGGCCACGCTCCACCCCACCGGCCACGCGCACCAGATCCCGACATATCCCAATCCGGTACGAGACAGAACAATTGCAAGCACCACACGCAAGATCAGATCTGTGAACGTCGCGATCATAAATTTCCCCATCAGACCGGCTCCCCGCAGGATACCGTCCGCCACCAGCTTCGTGGAGATCACAAGATAGAAAGGCGCCACAATCCTGAGCAGCAGGAGTCCGGAGCGGATCGTTTCCGCAGAAGGCGAATCCACAAAGAATAAGAGCAGATATCTGCCGCATAGCACATAGAGAACCGCCAGAGGAACCGCCAACATCCAGACCAGCTTAAGTCCGGCCTTAAAGCCGTCATGCACGCGGTCATTTTTACCTGCACCGATGTTTTGCGCCGCATAGTTGGATATGCCATTACCCAGCGTGGTAAAGGACGTGATCACCAGATTGTTTAACTTGATCGCCGCAGAATATCCCGCCATCACACCGGGTCCAAAACCGTTGATCACCCCTTGGATCACAATGTTTCCCACAGAAATAAAGCTTTGCTGCAGAATACTGGGGATGGCAACTTTGGCGATCATGCCGAATATACTCCAGGAGAACCATTTTCCCTCCGTTTTCACAGAATTTTCGGTGCGGATCTCACGCAGTCTGTTCATGACAACAATGATCGCCAAAATACAGCTCACGCCCTGGCAGAGGAAGGTCGCCCATGCCACACCTGCGACTCCCATGTGAAATCCTGCCACAAACCAGATGTCCATGGCTATATTGACGCATGAGGATACCGCCAGAAAGCCAAACGGCGTCCTGGAATCCCCCAGCGCCGAAAAAATGCCGGTTGAAATATTATAAAACAGAACAAATGGGAACCCCCAGATATAGATATCCAGATAGAGCTTGGAATCTGCAAACACCTCCTGCGGCGTGCGGATCCATTCCAACATCTGACCGCAGAATAAAATACCGATAGCCATTAGCGCCAGACACAATACCGCACTGGAGATCATGGCAGTGGATACGGCCGTCTTCATCTCGCTGTATTTCTTCGCACCGAAAAAGGTGGAAACCACCACAGAACATCCTATATTGCAGCCAAAGGCAAAGGCTATAAAGATCAATGTGATCTCATAACTGTTTCCCACAGCTGCCAGCGCGTTCTCTCCGATAAATTTGCCTGCCACCAGACTATCGGCGATGTTGTATAGCTGTTGGAAGATAATGCTGCCAAACAGCGGCAGGCAGAACCTCCACAAAACGGTTTCCGGTTTTCCCACGGTCAGATCTTTGTTCATGTCTTGCACCCTTTGTTCTCTATTTCTCTTTCGTCCCTTATGCCCGGACTTGTTTTTTGCACCGAAAATCATTATACTTTATTCTAGTAGATATGTAAAAGGTATATTTGATATGTATTTTATATGATTTTGATATATCATCAGTATGGAGGGACAGGAAATGGCAGGCAGTTTTGATTATTATAAGATATTTTATTTTGTGGGAAAATATGGCAGCTTTACACAGGCGGCCAGGATTCTGCGCAATAGTCAGCCCAATATCACGCGAGCCATGAACAATCTGGAGTCAGACCTGGGCTGCCGCCTTTTCGTACGCTCCAGAAAGGGTGTGACTCTTACCCCGGAAGGCGAAAAACTGTTCACCCATGTAGAATCGGCCTATGAGCAGATCAGGCTGGGAGAATCGGAACTGTCCCGAAGCGCGTCCCTCCAGAGCGGCGATCTCTCCATCGCTATCAGTGAGATTGCCCTGCACGGGGTTATGCTGCCGATCTTACAACAATACAAGGCGACTTATCCCGGCATTCATGTGCAGATCTTAAATCACTCCACTCCGCAGGGAATTCTGGCAGTAAGTCGAGGGATCGCTGAAATTGCAGTGGTCTCCACGCCCACAGAAGTAATGAAGCCGTTATCAGAGATAAAAATTCAGTCTTTTCAGGAGATTTTAATTGCCGGAAGACTATATGAAGATCTCGCCGGAAAAGAAATCTCTCTGAAGGATCTCAGCTCATATCCCATGATCAGTCTGGGGCGCGAAACCACTTCTTTTGCTTTTTTGAATAAGCTGTTTGCCTCTCACGGCATGGTTCTTGCTCCTTCCATAGAAGCCGCCACCACAGACCAGATTTTGCCTATGGTGGCGCACGATATCGGGCTTGGATTTGTGCCGCTTACTTTTGCCGGAGAAGCTCTTGAGAGCGGCAAAGTATTTCAGATTCATTTAAGGGAAGCAATTCCACCGAGACATATCTGCCTCATCAAGGATAAGAGTCATCCGCTTAGCGCCGCAGCGGCTGCCCTGGAACAGATCATCCTCTCAGTCTGTCATACAGCAGATTGAGTGCGCTCCCAAGCAGGCCGATTCCGCAGATCACCACCGTATCCCTGTCAAGGCAATACATGATCGTCTCGAGAGATGTCATATTGTGCAACATGCCTCCATAGGATACCATCAGAAGCGCCCCCGTGAGAAATACAGCAAGCATCCAGCGCCTGTGGATCTGTGAATTTAAGCCTTTCGAATAGTAATAAAAAATCCCCGCAAAATTTATCGCAAAGACAAGACCAAATAGCATGGACAGCGCAGGGCCAACCTGATACCAGGCGACTCCGTAAAAATCGGGAGCTCCTGCCTCCAAATGTCCCCACGCCATATGCATCCCCACGAATGCCAGCCCGGAGAGAAAGACAACCGCAGCAACCACTGCAACATCCTTTTTGTCAGCAAATTTTATGACCCCATTCTGTTTTTCACGATGTCTATAACCTACTTCTGCCGCCAACAGCAGAAGTATCTGGGAAATGACCTGCAGCACCACACTTGGGAAAAATGAGGATCTGTACTCGATAAAAGTGCTGTATCCCAGCCATACCAGATAAACGCATGCCATTACCAGAAACCACTTTTGCATCTGCATTTTTTTCCGTACTTTCTGCATGCCGTCGAGCTGTTTCTCTTCCATATTTTCCACAGCGAAATCATTGCTCCAGTTTTTCAGCAGTTCGCAGCGCTTACGACAGCTTTCGCAGTTTTGCAGGTGCTGTTCCACAAGTTTTCTGGATGCTTCTGAGCAGATCTCATCGAGATATGACGGCATCAGATCCTGGATCACTTCGCATTTTATAGTCATATGTTCGCTATTCATGGTATCCCTCCCTGATCAAAATTTCTTTCGCCCGGTAAAACGTCACCCGCGCCCAGTTCTCGCTCCTCCCCAGCATCTGTCCGATCTCCCGATAGGAGAGATCGCTCATGGCCCGCAGGAGCACTACCCTTCGCATCTGTTCCGGCAGGGTCTGTATCCGCTCCATGACAGCATCCAACTCCATTTTCTTCAACACCTTTTCTCCGGTGTCAGGCGCCTGCAAGGGCAAGTCTTCATCCAGCTCGATCATATCCCGCTTGGCCGTTTTCTCCCAGTGCTGATAGAGCAGATGCTTTGCAATCTGGCAGAGCCAGGTAGAGAGTTTGCATTGACCGTTGTAGGTGTCCAGAGACTGGATTGCCCGAAGAAATGTTTCCTGCATCAGATCTTCCGACAGTGCCTCATCCCGACAAAGTGAATACAGGAAAAAATATACTATTTTCGCGTTTTGTTCATATATCTCATCCACTTCGTCTTCCCTTTCCGGTGCAAGCCCTGCTTTTACTGATATATCGGAATTTGATGGATTTTGTTACAAAATAAAAATGTTAAAAAACGGAGCTGTTCTTTTGAACCGCTCCGCCTGACCCGGATTTTCACTTTCCTTTATCTGTCACAATGGAAACGACTAGACATACCAGAAGCAGATAAGGGTAGATCAGAAACGGAAGCAATGTAATGCTTCCCACGCCGCTGAGCCCCGATGCGATCAGAATCTGCGCGCCATACGGGATGATGCCCTGCATGATACAAGAACAGCTGTCAAGCAGGGAAGCGGTCTTCGCCGGCTCTATTTTATATTCATCGCTGATCTGCTTGGCAATAGGACCCGCCATGACAATGGCTACGGTATTATTTGCCGTGGCCATATCCATCAGCATAGTGATAAGTCCGATCCCCATCATGCCGCCTCTGCGTGTTTTAAAGTGCCCTCTGACAAAAGCAAGGATGGCTTCAAACCCACCATTCTCACGGATCAATGCACCAATGGATGCAACCAGGATCGTCACGATCATAGTCTCGAACATCCCGGTAGTTCCGTTCCCCATAGAAGTAAACGCGCTGTAAAAGGTGATGGAGCCTGTGATCGCACCGGCAAGGAGAAACAGGACGATCCCCACTCCCAGCACCAGAAAAACATTGATGCCTATGATCGCCAAAACCATCACAATAAAGTACGGCGCTGCCTGCAAAAGATTGTAATCAAAACTTCCCACGGTCGATGATTCATGCGTTACCGAATAAACAGACAATACCACGATGGTGATCAAAGCCGCCGGCAGTGCGATCTTGAAGTTTGTACGGAATTTGTCCTTCATCTGCACCCCCTGTGTTTTGGTTGCCGCGATAGTGGTATCGGAAATAAAAGACAGGTTGTCACCGAACATTGCGCCTCCCACCACAGAAGCTACACAGACAACCGTAGAAAGATTGCCGTTTGCCGCGACAGATGCCGCGATGGGAACGATCACACTGATCGTTCCCACGCTGGTCCCCATTGCCATAGAGATCAACGCAGCTATGACAAACAATCCCGGAACCACAAAATTACCGGGCAGGATACTCAATAAGAGGTTTGCCGTACTGGACGCACCTCCCGCCTCAGCCGCAATTCCGCTGAATGCCCCTGCTAACAGGAAGATAAACAACATGATCGTGATATTATCGTCTCCGATCCCCTGTGCACAGATATGGATCTTTTCCTCAAAATTTACCGAGCGGTTCTGTACAAACGCCACGATCAGCGCCATCATAAATGCCACAACCACAGACATGACATAAAACCCCATGCCGCCTTCAATGGGACGAATATATTCATAATAGATACCACATCCCAGATATAACACAAGAAATACGGCAATGGGTAGCAGAGCTATCCCGTTTGCCTGCTTTTTGGCACGTACATCTGACGCATGCACTTGATATTTTTCTTTTGTTTCCATTTGTTTTCCCCCTCATTACCCTCATTTCCGGTCACGTTTTGTCCGTATGCCGTATGCGTATTGCACAATTCGGAACTTTACTTGATATTCATCGGTTACACATACAGCATATGCGCAATACTCCCGCAATACCGATACTACAGCCAAACATATGTGGCTGTGTATAAGTTACCTCACAGACCGGATCATTTTCATTATAGCAGAAGCAGTCCGGTTTTTCACCCCTTTTCGCCCATCGCCTCACTTTCATCACTTCACCTTCATCACCTCACTTTCTGCTCCTTTTGTGCACATTTCCTCTCCCTGGGCGGAAGAAGCTATAAGCCCTAAAACTGGCATGGTAAAAAAGTTTTATTCTGGTACTTTTTATCATGCCACTTTCTCTATATACTATGCCTATCGTAAAAATACTTTTGGTAGTAAAAGCGATGACCGAACAAATTTTTAAGAAAAGAGGGACTGACATGGAAAAGACAGCAAAGCGAAACGTAACACAAAATCAACCGGTAACAAAGGGGCAATCAGAAAGTGTTTTGAAAAACGTGACGACTCCGAATACACCGGAGACTAACGCAACCGGACACACACGTACCAAAAGCCGCCGAATGTTGATCATCGGACTTGTGCTTTTCGTAGTCAGTCTGATCTGTACAATGATCACGCACAGATCCTATCTTCAGGAGATCAAGCAGCCTTATGCCTATAGTCTGACTGCTCTTTTTGTCGCCGTCATGATCACCGTCCGCGGTGCCTATAAAGCCTTTATCGGGGTGTTGCCCTCACAGGAAGCCGATGTGAGGCGTGTCGCACAGGCAGGTCTTCTTGCCGCCCTGTGCTACATCGGTTTCGCTGTATTCAAAATTGATATTCCCGTGGGCACGGAGAAGACTGCCTTCCATTTCGGCAACGTGTTCTGCGTACTTGCCGCATTGCTTTTGGGCGGTTACTGGGGCGGTTTAGCGGGCGCCATCGGCATGACCATCGCCGATCTGACCACAGCTTATGTGACCAGTGCCCCGAAAACCTTTCTCCTAAAGCTGATGATAGGGTTGGTGGTAGGCTTCGTAGCACACAAACTCTTTCATATCAGCAGAGAGCATACCGTAAAATATATCACCGGAGCCACCATCACTGCCAGCGTTTGCGGGATGGGCTTTAACGTGATCGCGGATCCGCTTGTCGGTTATTTTTATAAGACCTATTTGCTGGGCGTACCGCAGGATATCGCCAAAACTTTTGCAAAGATCAATACCATGACAACTCTGGTGAACGCTATCGTAGCCGTGGTTGCCGCAACAGTATTCTATCTGGCATTAAGGCCTGCCTTGAAAAAGTCAGGGCTGTTTGTGGAAAAGGGAGTCTGATGACTCCCTTTTCTGATTTCTACATCCTGGCTTCTTTTGTCTTCCGGCTTCTCTTATCTCCCGGCTTCTCTATTTTTCCATTTTCCAAAATGCGGCGCTGTATGCCGGCAGCCTGCTGCCACCGCCGAAATCATGCGGCTTACCTGTGATCAGATCTTCCGCCATGCCGCAGCCCGCATCAAAATGCGCCACAAAATCCTGATCATCGGCATTGATCGCCACCAGAACACGCTCCTTATCTGTCTTTCTCTCAAAAATGCACTGCTTGTTGGTGAGCAAAACAGATTGGAAATCCCCATAATTCAGAGCATCCGAGTGTTTCTTTGCCTCTGCCAGTTGACTAATGTAGTCACTCAATTCATTCCATACCGGAGCCTTAAAACAGGGACGCAGCGCCGGATCTCCCTGATGCTTTTCTGCCCTTTCTCCCCATTCACTTCCATAATAGACACAAGGAATTCCGGGCATTCCAAACACCAATGCGTAAATAAGCGGGAGATGTTTCTCATTGGATAATATGCTTGCCACCCGCGTCACATCATGGTTGTCCGCAAAAGATAACAGGTGTTTTCCTTTGTAGAGTGTCCAGTTTTCCGGGCCAAACTGCCGTAAAAGGGAGTGATTGATCTCAAACAGATTCATGCTGTTAAAACTGCTGTACAATCCCTTGTAACACTCATAATTCGTGACAGAGTGCAGCATTGAATCATTCATCAGGCGATTGTAATCGCCATGCAGCATCTCGCCCACCAGGAAAAAGTCCTGCTTTAATCCAGATGTGTACTCCCGCAGTCGGCGGCAGAAATTTTCATGAAGACAATATGCCACATCCAGTCTCAGCCCATCAATATCAAATTCCTCAACCCAGCCTTTAATGCTCTCCAACAGGTAATTCACCACTTCATCATTGTAGAGATTAAGTTTCACCAGATCATAATTTCCTTCCCAGCCTTCATACCATAATCCATCATTATATTGGGAATTGCCTCCGAAATCAATTCTGTGAAACCAGTTCACATAACGAGAGCCTTCCCTATTGCGCAGCACATCCTGAAAAGGCCCAAAACCTCTGCCTACATGGTTAAAAACACCGTCTAACACAACTTTTATCCCGGCTTCGTGAAGGGCCTCGCATACTTCTCTGAAATCTCCGTTGGTTCCGAGACGCACATCTATCTTCCTATAATCTCTCGTGTTGTATCCATGGGTATCAGACTCAAAAACCGGCGAAAAATAGATCGCATTAATTCCGAGCTTTTGCATGTGCGGAATCCAATCCTTCACCTTCAGAATGCGATGCTCCAATACACCGTCATTCTCAAAAGGTGCTCCACAGAACCCTAACGGATATATCTGATAGAAAACACTTTCGTAAGCCCACATAAACTTTTCCCCTCCTGTGCCTTGCAAAAATCTTGCATTTTTTTGCGTGTCGAATGTCAGAACTGTTTGTCAACATATGTCATATTTTGTGGCGTTTTTACTGTCTTTTTTCAAGAAATCCACCATATCCACCAAGTTATCCACATTCCAACACTAGTGTCATTTTACCACAATATCTGTCTTTTTCCTATTACTTTGACGTCATTTCTTTCAAAATCATAACCAGGAATCCCAAAAACGTTCCACCCGTTTTGCAATCTTATCAAGACAGACCACTTCATAAACATCCCATTCTCTGGGAAACATCTTCCGGTAAGAAAGTTGAAGAAACCTTTCGTCCAATAAAGCGATAATTCCTATATCATTTTCCGTTCTTATCACTCTTCCTGCTGCCTGCAAAACCTTATTCATGCCGGGATAGCGATACGCATAATCAAACCCGTTCTCTCCACGTTCATCAAAATAATTCTTCAGCAACTCCCTTTCATAACAAACTTGCGGAACCCCCGTCCCCACAATGATCACTCCGATCAGACTGTCATTCTTTAAGTCGATTCCCTCCCCAAATATCCCTCCAAGTACACAAAAGCCCAGCAGCGTATGGTCTTCTTCCTCTTGATTCCCACTGCGGAACCTGTCCAAAAAGTCTTCTCTGTCTGTCTCACTCATAAACTCCTGCTGCAGGATACACTCTTCCTCTCCTGTCGCGCATTCAGTCTCATATACTTCAAATACACTTCTCATGAAACGATATGAGGGAAAAAACACCATATAGTTTCCATGCCTGTTTTTCGCGATTTCTGCAATATATTCCGCAATTCTGACATACTCGTCATCTGTCCTTCTGGTGTATTTACTGGTCACATCATTTGCAATAAATAACATGCGTTTTTCTTTGTTAAATACAGACTTCGCATACACCTCATAGTCCTCTGGATCCCCTCCCAAAAGCTCTTTATAATACTGAATCGGCAAAAATGTCGCAGAAAACAAAATACTGCTGCGCCCTTTTCCCATGCATTCTTTTAAGTTCTCTCTCGGATTCACACAAAACAGCTTCAGCAGAAAGCTTCCATCTTCCCGTAACATGTTGTATTTCACATAATTTTCGTCAAGGCGTTCATAAATATCCAAAAAATGGGCTGTTTCGTAATAGAAGTCCAAAATATTTTCCCGGACAGGAATCTTTGTCGTCTCCTGCTCCCCCAGATAATCCGACATTGTACTGTACAACCGGGTCAACGCATTGGTAAAACCATCTATGCTCTCCACCACGCAAGCACTTTCACATTCCCGTTTCAGCTTCAGTAACTCTTTATTACATTTTTCCAGCCGTTGGATCAGCTTCTCTCCGTATCCCTCCCTTACCAGGATCGAACTGCCGTCTCCCCTTTTTCTGCCTTTTCCCGGATAAACTGATTCCGAAGTCTCGCTATTACTATCACTTGCCAAAACACTATAGCCAGTTAAATAACATGTGTTATTTTCCCCTGTTTCTTCAGTTTCCCCTGTTTTGATCCGTAATGACGTCTCCTCTGTCATTTCTAATGTCAATTGGCCTGAAACCTGCTTTTTACGGTATTTTTCTTCAATTTCCGACATGACTGTCGTTTGAATTTCCCGCTTCAATTTCAAGAAATCTTCTTTGACTAATGACGCACTGTACATCTCTCTTCCACGATCCAGCAGATTATGAGCCTCATCTATCAGGAACAAATACTGATGAGCAGAACCGTCTCCAAAAAAACGTTTCAGATAAACATGCGGATCAAACAGATAATTATAGTCACCTATGATTCCATCTGCAAACAGACTCATATCAAGACAAAATTCAAAGGGACATACCTGATGCCTCAACGCATACTCCTCTATTTTCTCCCGGCTGAATCTGTCCTCATGGGTCAGCAGATCATACACCGCACCATTGATCCGGTCATAGTGCCCCTTCGCATAGGGACAATACTCCGGATTACAATCCATTTGCTCCATGAAACATATTTTTTCCTTTGCTGTCAGCACCACACTTTTAAAGCGCAAACCGCCTTGCCGCAATAATTCCCATGTATCATCTGCTACAGTCCGGGTTATAGTCTTTGCAGTCAGATAAAAAATCCGCTCGCCCATGTCTCTGCCCATCGCCTTGACCGCTGGAAAAATAGTCGATATAGTCTTTCCCACTCCGGTCGGTGCTTCCAGAAAGAGCATTTTTTGATGGTAGATGGTCTGATATACATAAGTGACTAACTCCCTTTGCCCCTCTCTGTACGGATAGGGAAATTGAAGCTTGTCAATCGATTTTTGCCGGATTTTTCGCCATTCCCAACTATGATCTGACCACTTGCGATATGCTTCTATTAACTCCGCAAACCATTTTTCCAGTTGTTCAAAGGTGTAGTCTTCGTAGAAATAGCGTATTTTCTCCGTTTCAATGTTACAATACGTCATTCGAATGTGAAATTCCCGCTTTCCCCGCAAAGTGTCATCCTGTCCCTCCGCTGTCATCAGATCACTCTGATCTGCATACTTACGCAGGGCATACATATATGCATAACACTTTGCCTGAGCCACATGAACTGCAACCGGTTCTTTCATCCGGTTTATGTCCCGATAGGTTCCCTTTATCTCATCTATCGTAATGCCTTCTTCCGTATCGATGATCCCATCTGCACGTCCTTCTACAACCAATCTGTATTCCTGCGTATTAAAAACATATTGCAGCGGAACTTCAGCCTGATACTCCGCCCCCATTCTGCGCTGTATCATGCGATGGATCCGGCTCCCCTCCTGCATAGCGTCTTCGTGCATCCCCTGCCGTCGATTATCGATGTCACCTTGTCTTAAAATAAATTCAACCAGACCGCGGACTGACACACTCACCTCTCCCGGTACACTTTCCGCCCAAACCGCTTCATTGTCTGCCGAATGCTCATGCAAAATTTCCGCAGGCATATTGGCATCTCCGATATATTCTGTTATCCCTGTATTTTCTTCCATACGGGCCATCTGTTCCATCCTATCCGCTCTACCACATCTGGTTGATTATCTCTCACCAAACGCTATATATGCTATTTATCCGTCATTTCTATACTACTCCCTTCTGTGTTCTCCGTCAAATACAACCATCTCACCTATTAAAACTCCTCAAAACTCCGTCATATACTTTCTGAAATGCAACGGAAGCAGACTTCTCTGCAGTGCAATATTTGCGCGTTCCCGGATACCTATATCCACACAGAATCTTCGAAACAGGTTCTGATAATACTTTTCCTCCTCCGCAAACTGCTCCGGCATATCCATTCTACCGTCAAACAAAATCCATTCCTCAGTACCTCCCTGCTTATAATGTACTCCGGCAATCTTCCGTCCCTCATCACAGATCATAAAATTCTCCTCGGGAAACCGATCTGCAAAATGTGCCATGAGAAAAGGAAGCAGATTATTCTTCGGCTTCACCTGCGCGTACAAAGCCCCCTTATCCAACTCTGCAAACCGCAAAAAGCCTTTCAGATGCCCGCATTCCCGTTCAGCATTTCGCGCCAGCTTGAGCGCCCTGCACACCATTGTATCCCCAAGATTCTCAAACAATCTGCCATAGGCACATCCCTTCTGCAGGGCAAGTCCGCTCGCGATCGTCCGATAAACCGCCTGCGCCTTCTCCATATCCGGCGTCGTTAAAGCCAGACAGATCCTTTCGTAATCCTCCATACCGAAACGTTTACACAGCGTACTCGCCACTTTTTC
Organism: uncultured Lachnospiraceae bacterium; assembly: GCA_902796105.1. GTDB lineage: Bacteria > Bacillota > Clostridia > Lachnospirales > Lachnospiraceae > Acetatifactor. The sequence goes on from CADBNO010000055.1 coordinate 22,328, forward strand.
ACTGCGCTCCGGATCTTTCTCAACCTTTATATGCTCCGCAAACAGATGTGGCTCGTCATCCAACGTCAATAGCACTTCATCTTGCGGCCTGTGTTCCTCATAAACCCGATAAATGGCTGTAAAAACACTCTCCAACATATCTTCGCACTGGTATACATACATTCTCTACATCCTCACATTATCTCGTGCAATCCGCAACGGTGCATTTGCAGACCTGCGCAGAACTCCTCCTGAGTAGCTTTACAGCTGCCCCATTGCTGTATGCAGTCTCTCCTGCGCAGAAACACCCGCCAGCCCCCCGTCAACCCCCACATCATCAAACAGAGACATCTGCCTGTATGTCATCCCGTCACTGCCAAACCGGATCCGGCTTTCCTTCTCCGTCAGCTGGCGCACAATATAATCCTCCTCCAGCTTTGTCGGATACATCATCCTTCCACAGCACGTAATAAAATACAATGCCCGTTTCAACACCACCCCAAGCTTCTTCAGACTCTCAAAATCCAGATTTCCTCTCCTGCGGGCCGCCACGATCCGCCTGGCGCTCTGCACCCCGATCCCCGGTACACGCAGCAGCTTCTCGTATGGTGCCCTGTTGATCTCCACCGGGAATTCCTCCAGATGCCCTACCGCCCAATCCTCCTTCGGATCGAGCATTACATTGAAATAAGGTCGTTTCTCGCTCAATAATTCCTGCGCCCGGAATCCGTAAAACCGAAGCAGCCAGTCCGCCTGATACAACCGATGTTCTCTTAATAACGGCGGCCCGCCGGGCAAAACAGGCAGATTCTTATCCTCATTAACCCGCACAAAAGCAGAGTAAAACACTCGCTTCAATTCAAATTTCTGATACAGGCTCTCTGCCACATTTAATATCTGATAATCATTCTCCTCCGTGGCCCCCACGATCATCTGCGTGGACTGTCCGCCGCTCACAAACGTCGGCGCATGGCGATATACCGCCACTTCGTTTCGATTCTCCGCAATCCCGTTCTGAATCTGCCGCATCGGCGTAAGAATACTTTTGCGATGTTTATTCGGAGCCAGATTTCGCAGCCCCTCTGCCGTAGGAAGCTCCAGGTTAACGCTCATTCTGTCCGCCCAAAATCCCGTCTGTCGTATCACCTCGCCATCCGCGCCGGGAATCGCCTTCACATGGATATACCCGTTAAATCTGTATTTTGTCCGCAGCAGATAAATCGTGCGACAGATCAACTCCATTGTAAAAGTGGGATTCCGGATGATTCCTGAACTCAAAAATAAACCTTCAATATAATTTCTCCGATAAAACTGGATCGTCAATTCGCAGATCTCCTCCGGCGTAAACGTCGCCCGCGGCACATCATTGGACCGTCTGTTCAGACAATACTTGCAATCATAGATACAATCATTGGTCATCAAAATCTTCAACAGCGAAATGCATCTTCCGTCGCCGGCAAAACTGTGGCAGATTCCCGCTGCCACACAATTTCCCAACTGTCCGACTCTGCCACGTCTGTCCACCCCGCTGGATGTGCAGGCCACATCATACTTTGCCGCATCTGTCAGGATTGACAATTTATCCATGACTGACATTTTCCCCTGTTCCGCGATCCATTCCATATTTTCGCACCTCAAACATATGTTCTTGTTATATGATAGCACATATGTTCGATTCTTTCAATCCCTTTTTCTGCTTTTTTTCCCCTGTTTTTTTGCCGAAAAAAAATACGGAAAAAGTATTGCAAAATACACCAAAAAGCGGTTAAATAATAAGGTAACGTGATGCGGACCGGGTTGGTTCCATCCGAATCAATGAGTAGGAAAGCAGGAACTTTTATGGCAAATTTATCAATTCCCAAAGACTACAGATCAGAACTGAATCTGCA